>NZ_JAUBSH010000035.1:15132-67178 GCF_036704705.1 Microcoleus sp. K1-B1
ACTCCCACACCTCCAACTCCCACACCTCCAACTCCCACACCTCCAACTCCCACACCTCCAACTCCCACACCTCCAACTCCCACACCTCCAACCCCAACACCTCCAACCCCAACACCTCCAATACCTCCAACACCTCCAACACCTCCAACACCAACACCAACCCCAACCCCAACCCCAACACCAACACCAACACCAACACCAACACCTGCTGGAATTACCGTTAATCCTGTAAGTGGATTAATCACGACAGAATCAGGGGGAACAGCAACATTTGATGTCACACTCAACAGCCAACCTACTGCGGATGTCAAAATAGATTTAGAAAGTTCCAATACAACAGAAGGAACAGTTTCTACACCCTCGCTGACTTTCAATTCTGGTAACTGGAATGCAGCGCAAACGGTGACGGTAACGGGTGTTAACGACAATGTTGCTGACGGCAATAAACCTTACACGATTGTTACTGCCCCTGCTGTTAGTACGGACAACAATTATAACGGCTTAAATGCAGCCGATGTCGCTGTTACCAATAATATCCCAGCCATAGACTTAGCTCCAAACACTGCAAGTACAGCCAAGGAAATCAATGCTGCTTCTAGTTTCAGAAATTACCCCGATGCAGTGAGTAGTAACGATCCCGATTACTACGAATTCACTTTAGGTGCTCAAAATGACTTCAATTTGTCAGTCAGTGGAGTCAATCAAGATGTCAAAATAGAATTGCTTGACAGCAGTCAAAATGTCATTTCAACTGCACAAGATTCTGGCCCAGCCTCCAAGTCAATTAACCGCATTTTGGAACACGGCACTTACAATGTGCGAGTTTCTTCAGTTAATAGTGTAGAAACTCCCTACAATTTAAACTTGTCGGTTATACCTCGTCTTCCAGGTGTTACAACTACAGGATATGAAGGCCCTGCATTCACAGCTTTGCAGCCAGTTGCAACTACCCAAAACTCTTCGGGGAGCAGCAATAACAATGTCTTTTATTCCCCGTCCGAAAACAATTTTCTGTCTTCAGTGCTTTCTAGTTTTAGTGGTGGCAACAACAATGACCTAGCATATTCTTATGGTTTTGACGCCAGCGGCAACGACCCCTATCCCGAGCATAAGCGCGATGCAAGTGTATCCAGTAAACTGATCAATCTGGACAAATTCCGCGCCGCACCGCGTTTTTCCGGTATTGACGGCAGCGGTTTCTCTGTAGCGATATTAGATACTGGCATCAACTTAGATCACCAATTCTTTGGCCCTGATACTGACTCTAACGGCATCGCCGATCGCATCGTTTATAACTACGATTTTGCCGACGGCGACGCAGATGCAAGCGACCAAGACGGACATGGATCGAACATTGCTAGCATTATTGCCTCCCAAGACCCAACCTATACAGGGATGGCACCTGGGGCTAATATTATCGACCTAAAGGTGAGAAAGGATCCTCCAGCTAATGTAGGAGACGAAATTAATAAGTTTCCGTTTGTAGAACAAGCTTTGCAGTGGGTATTGGAAAATGCAGATGCTCAAAACATTGTCAGCGTTAATATGGCATTCGGCAGCGGTGAAAGTTATTCCAGCGCTATTTCACTCTACGGAATTGGAGATGAACTGGCAGAATTGGCGGCGAAGAATATCATTGTTGTCTCTTCATCCGGCAACCGTTACTACCAGTACCAGTACGAGAATCCTCCAGGTGTCAACTACCCTTCAGCCGATCCGAATTCTCTATCGGTCAGCGCGGTATATAACTCCAACATTGGTAGTTTTCAGTATCGAGATTATTTTGGCGATGCGATCGCAAATACCACTGCTGCCGATCGCATAGCTCCATTTTCTCAGCGTAACGGGGCATTAACCACAGTGTTTGCTCCGGGGGCACCCATCACCGGGGCTGGGGCTGGCCTACCTGGCGAGTTCACAACCCCCTCTGGCGCTCCCATAAACATTTATCACGGTAGCAGTCAAGCTACAGCCCACATTGGGGGCATTGCAGTGTTAGCCCAACAGTTAGCACAGCAAGAATTAGGCCGCCGACTGACACCAACCGAGTTCGCCAATCTTTTGAAAGCAACCGGTGTCACCATCAATGACGGCGACGACGAAGACGACAATGTTACCTATTATACCAATTTTGATTACAAGCGCGTCGATGTGATGGCTTTGGCCCAAGCTATTATCGGCAATCGGCCGCCAGAAGAGAAAATTCACCTGGGCAGTACGTACACTGCTCTCAATCAAGTAGTTCCTAACGTCTACACAGACCCGGATGGCGACCTACTCACCTACACGCTAACCCTGACTGACGACAGCTCATTACAGAGCAATCCGAACAGCAGTTGGCTTGGATTGTCGTTTAACTCTGCCGCAAACACCATCCAGTTCACCGGAACTCCCCCAAGCAACTGGGGAGACTTCTACGCTAAGTTAACAGCAACAGACCCTGATGGTGCGTGTGCCAGCCAGATCATCCACATAGTGAACAGAGGAGATGGCTGGGTCATCGACGGTTACATTTCTGGGGCGACAGTCTTCCTAGACGCCAACAAAAACGGCATCAAAGATACCAACGAACCATCCACCATTACCGATGCCAGCGGTAAATATAATCTCAATATTTCCTTCGAGACTTTCGACACCAACAAAAACGGCGAAATCGACCCATCAGAAGGTAATTTAGTTGCTACTGGAGGCACGGACACCGCCACCGGCTTGCCCCTAGAAACGCCAGTCACCGCACCACCAGATTCTACTGTTGTCACTCTCTTAACCAGCTTAGTTGCCGACTTAATCGACAAAGGAGTTGCACCCGAAGCAGCACAATCTCTGGTCAAATCTGCTCTGGCGATTCCCGCTGAATTTGACCTGACTAGCTTCGACCCCATAGAAGCCACCAACAACAATGTACCGGGCGGTGTCCAAGTCTTAGCAGAAATGGTGAAAGTCCAAAACTTCATCACTCAAACTAGCGCTTTGATCGACGGTGCTTCCAGCGCAGCCAATACCGATATTGTCAAGGCTGTTGTCAGTGCAATTACGACTTCAATTCAATCGGGTACAGTTTTAAACCTGAGTTCTTCAGCAGCTTTAGAACCAATAATTCAGCAAGCAGCAACTCAAATTCAGCAAATTGACTCGAATTTCAACAGTCAACAAGTCACCCAAATTATCTCGCAAGTTGCGACTGTAATGGCAACAGCAAATCAGCGCATTGATTCGGCTGTCTCCAACCCAACAGGAACATCCATTCCTGAAGCAGTAGCCCGCGTCCAACAAGTAACTTTGGGCGCAACAACTCAAGACTTCAAAGCAGTCGGTGCGGGAACTAAGACAATTTCCCAGGTAGTTACTGACAATACTGGTGCTGCTTTAGATAGCAAAATTCAAGCTGTGACATTACCTGCTGGGATTGCAACTCCTATCGTCAGCGGCGACGCGGATTTGGGCAGCAATTCTCCCAATGCAATTCTCGGTACAAATGGCGACGATATCCTGACTGGCGACGGCGAAAATAATGTTTTGATGGGAATGAGGGGCAATGATTCCCTCGACGGCGGCCTCGGAAATGACAGTCTTTTCGGCGGCAAAGGTAGCGATACTTTGCTCGGAAGTAGCGGTGATGATGCCTTGTTTGGCAATCGCGGTGCTGACATTTTGAACGGCGGGGATGGCAGCGATATTCTGCTGGGAGGTAACGGTGATGATTTGCTGACTGGCGGCTTGGGAAGTGATAGTTTGACAGGAGGTGATGGCAACGATCGCTTCTTGCTATCTCCCAATTCGGATATCGATATTATCTTGGATTTTGAAGACGGAAAAGATTTGCTTTCTCTAGGCAACAATCTTACTTTCTCCCAACTGTCCTTTACTCAAGAAAACAGTACAACTTTCATCCGTTCCTCAGTAAACGGAGAAATTTTAGCTGCTCTCAATGGGGTATCCTCTACTCTAATTAATGTCGCCGATTTTGTTGGCTAAATTTAATAGCAAGTAGTCGCACATAACTACGGTTTATGTGCGGCTCTCAGAGAGTGGGGATAATACTTTAGATACAGAAAGTAGATATACTTACCAGCAATCGTTAAAAAGTCCACTCAATCTCCGGGACAAGGCTAGACTAGGACGCAGACATATTCAGTAAAACTATATCTATATTGCCACTGTGTTCACAAATAAAGATGGCTATAGTTATACTTACTGATTTGGACAATTAAGTGGGATTCAATACCCGCTCAATACCGGCTCAATACCCTCTTGCTGCTAAATGCGAAGCGCGTTATGGCGAGGGATTCTTGGAGGAATTATGATGAACCTAAATTTAGATACTATTTTCTCATCGTTGATGAACCCGGCACTGAATGAGTTTCAGGCTTGGGCTTTGCAAAACCCGGAAGAAAGTCTCAGCAAAACGATGTTACCGCCGATCGCCCTGATTGAGGGTTTGATTGCCAACGAACCCACCTATTTGCAGATAAAACGGCTGGCTTTCGGAGCGAACTTTTGCTGCGCGGGGCAAGTCGTGATGGGAGAGTTTGACACGCTGGAAAAAGCACTCACATCGCCCCAGGCGCGCGGATGGCGGCTTGGTACTTCTGTACTCGATCCCGATAGCGCCCCCAACCAAGATGTCGGCGGTAGGAACCTTTTCCTGCTGTCTTTGTCCGATCGCGAAACTGACGTTAGCAGCAACCACGCAGCATTCCGAAGCTGTATGCAGAAATATCTGTTCAACAGTGCGACAACGGATCGCCAGGGAGACGAAATCGCCCGACGGTTGCTTGATCGGCTAGCCGCAGATTATGCCGAGATGTCCCACGGTGCGGGGGGAGCGTTTTTTACCGATGTCAAGCGGGGTTGGATGGGATTTTTAGTCCGATATCTGCACTACGTCATCTTTGGGATTAATCCAGACGATTCAGAGTCGATCGAACTCCTCACCGAATTGCATTACACGCGCCAAAGCCCGCTGCACTACTTCGCCGTCATCGGCAACCTGCTGCAAAGCCTGAACCTGTTTGGACACGGGGATTTGTCCACTCTAATCGAGCGTGCAGCGACTATCTATGAAAATTCCCCAGCCTTAGCCGACTTCGAGGAGAGCTCGGAAAACAACGGCATGACTAAGCGGGAATTGGCAAAGCTGATGACATCGATTATGGGGATAGCGGGACTGCAAGGGCCACTGCACCTAGGCTACACGGCAATGGGATACCGCCCTCTCCCTGCCTATAAAGGACAGCAGACGGCCGAAATTAACCCGACTGATTTTTGGGATCGGCTCGATTTGGACGATCGCCAGTCGATCGAGCTGTTCCTCCTAGAATGCGCCCGCCTCTGGGCCCCCGTCAGCGCCACGCACCGAGTCGCGACAGAGCCTTTCACCGCAACGGTAGCGGGCAAAGAGCGCACCTTCCCTGCGGGAACCAAGGTACTGATACCGCTCAGTTTGGGGCTGCTAGACGAGAGTTTCTGGGGCTCTACGGTATACGAATTCAACGCTAAGCGGGAGAATCTGTGCCCTTTTCATATGGGCTTTCATTCCGTGGGCGATCGGAGTGCGGGACGGATTTGCCCCGGTAAAGACGTTGCACTCAAGATGCTGGTGGATGTCGTGAGTACAGTAGGCAAAGTGCGGCGAGCCTCTGAGCCTAACTTGCGGCGGTAATCAATCCAAAAGCTCGATCGGACAGCGGTTGAAACTGAGATATTGCACAATTCTCAAGAACAGGCAAGATGCCTGTTCCACAAGACATCAAGTTTCTTGTGGGGTGTCCCGCCCGCCCTTGAAAAACTTATTGGCAATGGTGCAACGTCTCAGTTGAAACCGCACGCCACACAAACGAAGTCCGATCGATCGACTCAGAAATCAAGGGGGTATCTAATAGGAAACCAAAACACAACTATTTTGAGGATAGACAATACCATGTTAATCGAAGAAAAGCAACTAAAAGACATTGCGAATTGGATGAAAGTAGAACATCCAACGGAGTTACCTGAAGTCCTGCAAGGTATCTTTTTTATGGACGGGAATGTTTTACCAGACGATTGTCTGACGATGTACAGTTCAGACTGGAATGGTGACAAAAGGACGTTATTGCTGCGCGTTTTTGACCCTGTTATCTGGACATTTCATTCATCAATGGCGGGACGGATGTTAATTTATTTAGTCAAATTTTCTCGCTTCAGCTACTTGTTCCGATTCTCTGATGCAACTTTGCAGCACGGACACATTACGCCGATAGTGTTTGGATGGTCTGTACCGCCGTGGCTGGTAGATTTTTTGATCGATCGAGATCCGAGCACTCCGAATGGAGATATCTGGTATCGCAGAAACTCATTTTTCGGCAGCCCTCCTGACAACGGATATACACTCCGCAGGATTGTAGACAAAGATGGCAACTACACCTCAGCGTTTCCAGATATGCTGTCTAAAGTGGAGAGTGATTGTTTAATCGTTGCCAAAGAGTGAAAATCTTTACAAAAACTACAAAACCCGCCTAACGAAGCGGGTTTTGTCGATCAAAGCGGCGGGATTTGAACCGACGACCCCCACTAACACAGTTTTATTTGCTAGCCTATAAAGGCTATGAAGCAAGCTCTAGCAGGCTGTTGTCAATTCTTCCTATCAATAATTCGGATAGTGTTTGATTGGAAACTGTAGAATAAGGGTTTCAGGGCGATTGCACAATCGATATCCCAACGGAAAATCAACGGTTTCCGGCTAGGATCTAAAAACTGTCCTGACTGTCGATCGTTGACAGTGTAAAGCTTGAAACTAGAATTGGGAACACGAGTTCTCTGTAAAGTGCGATCGCCATCTCCTCATGGGATATTGAGGGTAGGAAATCTCTCCGTCCAAACTCATCATTATAACAAAAAATCGGGGTTTCACAAGGATTTAATTCAGTTTACACAAGCTCGAAAGCTCGCATTTATCTAGGTCATTGTTGACAGGGTTGCAGTTTCTCTTTCCTGAATCTACTGTGATCTCACTTGATTCAGGTAGATGAACACAAACATTCTCAAAATAGCTGGTTCTTTGGACTTAAAGTCCCTAGGTATTCACTTTGGAGGAATTTGTCATGACTAAACTTTCACAAATCGACTCTTATCAACTTGAGCAATTACTAAAACGCCTCGAACAAATTGAAGCTAACCTCGGAATCAAAGTTGGCTCAGGTGGCGCAGAATCAGGTAAAGAAGCACAACATTTTTGTGCTTTGCCAAAGGTTCCTCCACGCACTTTCGATCCGAGCGTGTCGCCGGAGCGTGCTCGTCTAATACGGTTACTCGGGAAGAAGTGGGTTAACGGTACAAAATTACGTTATTACTTTTTTGAGAGTGGTCCCAATTCAGGCGGGAATGAACAGAAGGAGATTGTGCGGCAGGGGTTTGAGGTGTGGAAGAAGGTAGGGATTGGTATCAAGTTTGAGGAAGTTCGCAACATCAGCGAGGCAGAGATACGAATCGGCTTTGTGCAAGGGGATGGAGCCTGGTCATATCTGGGCCGCGATACGATCGATATTCCTAAACAAGGCGAGCGAACCATGAACTTCGGCTGGGATCTTCGGGCTGATTCCCGTGGGGTAGATGTCCCTGTTCACGAGATAGGTCACGCTTTAGGTTTCCCTCACGAGCACCAAAACCCGTTTGCAGGTATCGTATGGGACGAAGAAGCCGTTTATAAATATTTCGGTGCTCCTCCTAACGAGTGGGACCGAGATACAACTTTTTATAATGTGCTCCAAAAGCTTGCAGTAGGAGAAGTGGAGGGGTCAAAGTGGGACCCCAACTCAATCATGCATTACGCTTTTGCAGCGGGACTCATTGAGAAACCTGTGGAGTACCAAAACGGATTAAACCCTGCTGGCGGACTTTCTGAGCAGGATGTGTTGCAGGTACGATTATTCTATCCCCCGCTTGATGACTCGAGTTATACAGAACTTAAACCCTTCCATTCCGAGATTCTGTCCCTCGCCCCTGCTGAACAGAAAAACTTTGCCATCAAACCCTCTGCTACCCGAACCTATACAATTGGAACCTTCGGAAAAGTAGATACAGTTATGGTTCTTTTCGAGGATCAGAGTGGTGACCTGAAATATGTTGCTGGTGACGACGACAGTGGCACAGACTTGAATGCACAAATCAATGTTCGGCTTTATCAAGGTCGGCGGTATGTGTTGAGAATCCGCTTGTACTCTAACTTTTCTGGTGGTGAAGCCTCAGTGATGCTTTGGTGAGGGCTGCCGCAAAATTTTAGAGAGAAAAGCGATTTCTCAAAGTAGTGCATAGCCACCCGTAGGGTATATGGGGCAAGCTATTTTCTATTTTGTCTTTTTTCTCCCAATAAAAAGCGGGTAATTTGCTCATCAAGCAGCAGGTTGTGCGCGAGGAAGGCGGGTTTGGGCTGATTGGGGTCTGAAACGAGGTACAGCAGGTTGTGGTGACTTAGGGGGGCAGAGAGCCTCCTGTCTCCTGCCTCAAAACTCCAATTTCTAGCTTGGTTGCAAAAGTGAAATGATCCCCAGGTAGGACACGGCGCTGTGTAACCGAAAATGATATTACTTCTGGCTCATCAGAGTTTATTTGCCATGATTATACAGCGTATTCTAGGTTCATAAAGTAGTAGGGAAAAGGCATTGCCTTTTCCCTACGGGGGGGATTCATGGATCAGGGGTGTACTTCACAAATAACGTGGAATCTGCTGTCAAATGTTTGGTTTCACCCTTTTTTTATTTGCCAACAGTCTCTTAATCCATCGTCCCTACAATATTCTCACCTAATTAATTAGCTCGATCGCACTACAGGAGTGCAAAATCTGTGGCAGTAATCACGCTTGCAGGCACATTGCTGAGAGTTGCCAAAAGTTGCCCGGAACCAGTAACTCGGATGAGGGTAGAACTATTCTCGGCCACAATGCTTAGTTGGGAGAAATCCAGACCACCCATTAAGCCGATGGAATCGAGACCGTATTGAAAATCTAAAATAGTCTCGCTGCCGAGGTCAATACCCAACATAAATCGATCGTTCCCGGTACCTCCAATCAAAGTATCATTCCCTTGATCTCCAAACAAGAAATCGTCCCCAGCACTGCCAAGCAAACTATCCTCATCCTTACCGCCGTAAAGAGTATCGTTCCCAGTCTCCCCGTTAACGGTATCCTGACCTTCATTGCCAAACAACAAATCGTTGCCCAAACCGCCGCATATTTGGTCTTTTCCGCCTGTAGAACCAATGGGGAGGGGGCTACCAATATCCCCGTACACTGTATCTTCCCCGTCGCCGCCACAGATAGTATCACTCCCTTCATCGCCAAATAGCAGGTTGCTGCCCAATTCTCCCAGAACAACGTCATCGCCCTTGCCGGCACGCACTGTATCATTACCATCACCACCTGCGATCGTATCTTGATTTTTCTCCCCACTGAGGAAGTCATCGCCCGCCAAACCGAACACCAAATCGTTGCCAGTCAAATCCGGGTCGAAGGGGTTAATAGTTCCCCCGTAGATAGTATCCTTACCCTGGTCGCCAATTAAAGTATCGCTTTCTTGGTCGCCGAAAATAATGTCGTCATCTTTGCCGCCGTAAACAACATCCTCGTTCTTGCCAGCAAAGATTAAATCATCTCCAGCAACCCCATTGAGGTAATCATTACCCTCATTGCCAAACACCAAGTCGCTGTCTATATCTGGGCCAACCGGGAAAGCACTGTTAAGTCCACCGTAAATATTATCATTGCCCCGTAATCCTGCCAACAAATCATCGCCGTCAAAACCATTTATTTCGTCACCGTTATTAGTGGCGAGAATAGTGTCGTTGCCGTTAGTACCGTTGCGGCTATTAGTGACAGAATTTGGAGCACGAATACTGCTAATGCTGGGTAAAACAATTTGCGAACAAATGCAGTCAGCATCTTGTCCTTCTTGCGGTGGTGGTGGTGTTGGTGTTGGTGTTGGTGTTGGTTGGACTTGGGCGAAGAAATTGCCAAAGTTAATATTGCTAACATTAGTGCCGCTGACAGCAATAATATCAGCAGGATTGGCAGTAGTTTGCGTCCAACCCGGTTGATTAACTTCCCGAACTCGATAAGTTCCCGGGCCTAAATTAGCGAAACTGTAGCTGCCCAAACTATCAGTAGAAGTATTAACTTCTCCAGCATCTAAAGAGTTATTGCTGTTAGCGTCAAGGAATATTTGCCAGTTGGGTAATAGCGGTTCTTGAGCATCCAAAACCCCATTATTATTGAGGTCATTAAACTTGCTGCCGGAGATGCTAATATTTTGGAAATTGCCAAAATTAAGGTTCGATCGACTTTCGCCACTACCCAGATTAACCGCCGCCGGATTAGCAGTAGTTTGCGTCCAACCATTCTGCTGGACTTCCCGCACATTGTAGGTGCCGGGATTGAGGTTGTTGAAGCTGTAATTACCAGAATTGTCAGTGGTAACAGTAGTTTCGCCCTCATCTAAAGAGTTGTTCCCGTTAGCATCGAGGAAAATTTGCCATCCCGAAAGACCAGTTTCCTCCGCATCCTGAGTAGCGTTGCCGTTGCCGTCGTTGAATTTAAGACCGCTGATGCTGCCTTGCTGGACCGGAGTGGGAGGCAGAGGCGGAGTCGGAGTCGGAGTTGGAGGGAGAGGCGATGTCGGAGTTGGAGGGGGAGGGGGAGGAAACGTCGATCGATTGCCAAAATTAACTGTAGCAGGAGTAGTTTGACCTGCTGCCAGAGTCACCGAAACCGGGTTTGGAGTAGTTGGCGCAATGTCCGCCGGTACAAGTTCCTGGACGCTGTAAGTACCTGCAGGCAAGTTGGGGAAAGTGAAACTGCCCTCAGCCCCGGTGTTAACGGAAGTTTCATCTGTATCTAGATTGTTGTTGTTATTGGTGTCAAGGAAAATCCTAAATCCGGAAACACCAAGTTCTCCGGCTGTTTGAGTGCCGTTGCCATCAATGTCGTTAAATGTAATCCCGGTGATGCTGCCTAGTACAGTGGGTATTGTTTGGTTGCCGAAATTAACGGTAGCAGGAGTAGTTTGACCTGCTGTCAAAATCACTGGTGGCGGGTTTTGAGTAGTTTGCCGACTGCCAACTGGCACAACTTCCCGAACGTTGTAAGTGCCCGCAGGCAAGTTGCCGAAAGTGAAACTGCCGTCAGCCCCGGTAGTTGTGGGAGTTTCGCCGGCATCGAGAATGCCGTCGTTGTTCGTGTCGAGAAAAACAGTGACTCCGGGGACACCGAGTTCTCCGGCTGCTTGAGTGCCGTTGCCATCAATGTCGTTGAATTTTATACCAGTAATGCTGCCGAGTACAGCGGGTATTGCTTGGTTGCCAAAATTCACCGTAGCAGGAGTAGTTTGGCCTGCTGCCAGCGTCACTGAAACCGGATTGTCAGTAGTCGTTTGGGTTCCTGCGGGTACAACTTCCCGAACGTTGTAAGTGCCCGCAGGCAAGTTGCCGAAAGTGAAACTGCCGTCAGCCCCGGTAGTTGTGGGAGTTTCGCCGGCATCGAGAATGCCGTCGTTGTTCGTGTCGAGAAAAACAGTGACTCCGGGGACACCGAGTTCTCCGGCTGCTTGAGTGCCGTTGCCATCAATGTCGTTGAATTTTATACCAGTAATGCTGCCGAGTACAGCGGGTATTGCTTGGTTGCCAAAATTCACCGTAGCAGGAGTAGTTTGGCCTGCTGCCAGCGTCACTGAAACCGGATTGTCAGTAGTCGTTTGGGTTCCTGCCGGTACAACTTCCCGAACGTTGTAAGTGCCTGCGGGCAAGTTGCCGAAAGTGAAACTGCCGTCAGCCCCGGTAGTTGTGGGAGTTTCGCCGGCATCGAGAATACCGTCGTTGTTCGTGTCGAGGAAAATCGTAACTCCCGGAACACCGAGTTCTCCGGCGGTTTGAGTGCCGTTGCCATCAATGTCGTTAAATTTTATACCAGTAATGGTACTCAGCGGTACGACAACCGGAACAGGCTGTGCCGAAAACTCAGAAGTGTTGCCGGCGGCGTCGGTTGCTGTCGCGGTGATTAATTGACCTTCGGTGACTGCTGCTGGGAAAGTTTGATTGAAGGCAGCGTTGCCGGCGGCGTCAGTCGTTACCGGGATAGAAGCGATGAAGGTTTGGCCTTGGGTTCCGGGGGGAGTGTTGGCGAAAAATTGGAGGGTGAACGTGGTACTGGGAGTGCTGTTGTAAGTTCCCGCAACGGTGACGCTGCCAGCGCTGGCGGTAGCGGTGGTTAGTACGGGGGTGTTTTGGAGGTTGTTTGCACCGGTGTCGGCGTCGCCCGCATCGTTGGCGGTGATGCCGTCGTTGCCGAGGTCGATGCCGATGCCGGCGTTGGCAAAGATCGAGTTGTTTTGGATGCTGTTACCGGTACCGGCGATGATATTTACTCCCGAACCGAGGTTGCTGGCGATCGTATTTCCTTGACCTGCTGCCGTACCGCCGATCGCATTATTGTTTGCGAGGTTAATTAATACCCCAGTAGTATTGGGCAGCGGAGTCGTACCGTTGGCCCCGACGCCGATGAAGTTGCCGAACAAGGAGTTGGCGACAGTGGTGGGGTCAACAAGGGCGACACCGTTACCGTTGCCGGAAATAATGTTGCGGGCCGCTGGGGTCGTTCCGCCAATGATATTGTTGGTTGCACCTCCCTGGATGGCTACGCCGAAAGCAGTGTTAGGGACAGGGAGGGTGCCGTCAAAATTAGTGCCGATGAAGTTGCCTGTCAGAATGTTGTTCGTGGCACCGGGATTGAGAATGACCGTACCGCTATTGCTGTTGCCGGAAATGACATTTCCGCTAACAGTGTTGTTCGGTACGCCGACGATGGTAACTCCACTGGCGTTGGGCAAGGCGGCGGTGCCTGCAGCGTTGGTGCCGACGTAGTTGCCCAGCACTTGGTTGCCCCCACTACCGCCGACGATGACGATACCGTCGGCTGTATTCCCAGAAATGACGTTGCGATCGCCCGGTGCAATCCCCCCAATAATATTATTGCTACCACCATTCTGAACCGCCACGCCAAATAAGGCGTTGGGCGAGGCTGCTGTGCCGGCGCTGTTGATACCGATGTAGTTGCCCGCTACGGTGTTGCCATTGCTTTCGAGGGAAATGCCGGTGTTGCCGAAGCGGTTAATGATCAATCCGCGTAAGGTGCTGCCACCAGCCAAGACACGAAAACCGCTGATACCAACTGTATTGGCTCCATTGATCTCGATCAGCGGGGTGCCGGCGAACCCCGGTTGGCTAGTGCCGTTGATGATTATGGGAACGCTAATATTTGGCAAGATCGAGAGGGGTGCGATCGTCTGCACGCCAGCACCCGGAATGGCAAAGTTAATATTGTGCGGTGGTGCGGCCGCTGCATTCGCATCCGTAATCGCTTGTCGCAGCGAACCAGGCCCAGCATCGTTGGTATTAGTAACAGTGAATATCGCCAAGGTATGCGCGTAACTTGCCATTACCTCCGGCTCGATCGCCAATCCTGTTTTAATCGCTCCAGTAGCATATTCAAGTACCCAGTTTCCGCCTTTTTTGGCACTCCCTGTAATATCTGAAGAAGCAGCAATATTAGCTTTTGTTAACTTGCTCAGCTTTTGTACAAAAGCCTCTCCTTTTTCACCTGCTGCTACGTTACATCCGTATAGCAGAATTTCAAATCGATTTTTAATTGAGTTGACAGATGACGAAAACCACTGTTTCAAACAGTCGCTATATGTTTCTAAATTGTCGGAATTCAGGATAGTTGGCCCTAGCTGCAAACTTCCAGATTCCCCGTGAGAAATAATGTGAACGCTTTCTATACCTTTGTGGCTCTGCAGTGCTTCGGCAATTTGTTCGATGCCGTCCCGGGAGCGATCGACTAAAATTACCTCCATCCCCGCTTTA
Source organism: Microcoleus sp. K1-B1 (assembly GCF_036704705.1). Classification (NCBI taxonomy): domain Bacteria; kingdom Bacillati; phylum Cyanobacteriota; class Cyanophyceae; order Oscillatoriales; family Microcoleaceae; genus Microcoleus; species Microcoleus sp. K1-B1. The sequence goes on from NZ_JAUBSH010000035.1 coordinate 29,017, forward strand.
ACACCAACCGCTAGACTTTGCCAATCTTCAACTGCTGAATCTACGAAGACTATGTGTAGGTTTTTCATAATTACTGTTGCTCCATGCACCTAAGTAGGTTTTCAAAATGTTGTTTCCGCGCGATGATAGTCGCTACTTCAATCCACCACAAATACGGCTACCACAAAACCCGCCTTCAACTCATTAAAAGTTGTACAGACAAAGCTTTACAATTATCTATTTTTGTTCTTCTTGTAAATCTGTTGGAGCTGAAAAGTTGCTCGATCGCACTTTTTCATTCTCAACTTAAAAAAACCAGACCCCAGGTACAGCTAGCTTGTTCCCGATTACGGAAATTTTTCAAATAACGTAAGTATAATTTACACAACTTAATGTACGGTTTTTTACTAAGTACACTTTTGTGAAAAAGAATCGAACTCTACGCAAATTCCAAACCCAGAGAGTGGTTGGTATCCAGCCATTCTTCAATCTCAAATCTCCAGTCTCGAATCTCAAACCGCAGGGCTGGGATTTTGGCAAATTCCGCGTGTCCCTCATAACATAGAGGAATAGTCGCCTTCATGGCATCATAGAAACTTGTCCCTCACATAATTGAAATAGATGACCGCTCCAAACTCCCCCGTTTCCCCCGTCACTTGGATGGAAGACCGAGTTCTGCTAATTGACCAAAACCGGCTGCCGAAAGAATACGGTGTAGTCGAAATTAGCCGCTGCGAAGATATGGCTGAGGCGATTAAAACTATGATAGTCCGTGGTGCTCCGGCGATCGGGGTAGCAGCAGCTTACGGGATGTATTTGGGGGCGCGAGAAATTGAAACGGGCGATCGCACCGAGTTTTTAACTAAATTAGAACAAGTTGGTGAGTTATTGCGATCGACTCGTCCCACTGCGGTTAATTTGTTTTGGGCAATATCGCGAATGCTCAAAACTGCCGAGAGAACTAGCGGTTCTGTCGAACAAGTGCAAAAAACTTTGTTAGAAATGGCCAAAACCATTCAAGCAGAAGACTTGCAAACTTGTAAAGATATCGGCGACAAAGGTTTAGAAGTTCTGCCCGCTACACCCGAAAAATTGAACTTACTAACTCACTGCAATGCCGGTGCATTAGCAACAGCAGGCTACGGTACTGCTTTAGGTGTATTTCGTTCTGCTTGGCGAGAAGGAAGACTCGGAAGAGTTTTTGCAGACGAAACTCGGCCCCGTCTCCAAGGTGCTAAACTGACCACTTGGGAATGCGTGCAAGAAGGAATTCCTGTCACCTTAATAGCAGACAATATGGCCGCTCACTGCATGAAACTCGGCATGATTCACGCAGTAGTTGTCGGTGCAGATAGAATCGCTGCTAATGGCGATGCCGCCAATAAAATTGGCACTTACAGTTTAGCAATTGTTGCCAAAGCTCACAACGTCCCGTTTTTTGTCGCCGCGCCTCTATCTACCATAGATTTTGAACTTTCCGACGGCAGCAAAATCCCCATTGAAGAACGCGATCCAGTTGAAATGTATCAAGTTGGAACTACGCGGATTTGTCCTGTGGGAGTCGAATTTTACAATCCTGCTTTTGACGTAACTCCGGCGGAATTAATCTCAGGAATTATTACTGAACACGGCACGGTTGCTCCTTGGGCGTTGCAACAGTTTCAGGCAAAACAATTAGTTTAATTATATGTTTTTCAACTGCTCATTCCACCGGGTCTCTGTGAAATTAAGCAGGATTTATAGCAGCAACTGGCCGCTCAAAGTTGCGATCGCAGTTCTAACTCTGCCAGTTGTTTTCAGTCCAGTCTCGGAAGCTCAAGTGTCACAAACGCTTAAAGCTAAGGAATCACAAGCGAAAAAATTTGTGGGTTCGATGAATAAAGCTCAGCAACTTTACTATGCTGAAAAAGCAGGCTTTACAAGTTCTGTTTCCAATCTATTGGTTTATCTCGGTCTCCAAGTTAAACCTGACGCAGCCAATTATAGCTACTCGATCGGCATGGTGAAAAAAGGTGCTGTATTTAACTACGGAGTATCGAAGCAAGCTAATTTCAAAAGTTTTGTGGGGGGAGTCTTTTTGGTGGGAAACAAGACCCAAACCATCTTGTGTATAAATGCTGCTCCTGGCAAGACTAAACCAGCTAATCCAACTAATACCAAAGGGGTTTTAGCCTGCGGTGCTAATACAGCCAAAGTTACTCAATAAATTATGTCTAATTTACTGGGTAATTTAGCAAATAACTGGATAGTTAATGCAGATTTAGCTAAGCAATTGCTGGAACAAGAAGCTACTTTACTAGATGCTCGCGCACCCATTTTAAAGTGGTTTTGCCGTCTCCCACCAGCTATTCCCGTAACTTGGCAGGAATTTTCGCGTTCCGACTTTCCTCACAAGGGAAAAATTATCGAAAATAACACAGTTTTAACTCAAAAACTGCAAGCAATTGGCATTTGTCAACACAAACCTGTCATAGTCGTTGCCGATTCGGTGAAAGGGTGGGGCGAAGACGGGCGAATTGTTTGGATGTTGCGGACTTTGGGACACGAAAAAGCAGTTTTTGTCGATGGAGGATATCGGGCTTTACTCAAAGCTGGAATTAATCGAGTACAAGCTGCAAACAATCCCCCGAAAACAGGAGATTTTGTAATATCTCGCCGCTCGAATTGGGAAATTCAGCGGGATGAATTGAAAGCTATTTTAGGAGATGAGAATTTAGTCATTATTGACGCCAGAGAGCCGCGAGAATATGCAGGTAAAACGCCTTACGGAGAAAAGCGGGGCGGCCACATTCCCGGTGCGGTTCACCTGTATTACAAACAGTTAATGGACAAACATGGACAACTGCTGGAACGCGGGGAAATTGTCGCTATTTTGCAGCAAAAAGGAGTTTCGCTGTCAACTCAAATTGTGAGTTATTGTAGTGGGGGAATTCGGTCTGCATGGTTGACTTGTGTGTTGACAAATGTGGGATTTAATGCTAAAAATTATGCAGGTTCAATGTGGGAATGGTCGGCGTCGCCGGCAGATAGCTATCCCCTTTCAATAAGCCTTTCAGGGGCCGGCTAGAAGCCCAACCCCTACTCCCCAAAATAAAATTAACTCTTTGTGGAACAGGCAGGAAAGCCTGTTCTTCTTCAAGAAGTTGGGAATCTAAAACAAGAGCGTTTCAGGTTGAGAATCTCAACCGACTTGTTCGATATACTGAGCGAGATCGTCGCGCAGGCGGCTGAGTTCGGCTTCGGTGGTGACGCGCACGCGATCGTCCCTAACCGTAATCAGCACTTTCGCAGCAAAAGGAGTTGGCCAGATATTCGGGTTGCAGAAAACTTCCAAAAATACATCTCCTGCATACCGATATTCCATCGGTTTTTGGGGAGAAGCTTTAGCGCCAGCGGTTTTGGCTGCTACAGCTTTCAAGCTTTCCATCAAAGCTGCAATTTCGCTTTGCAAATCCCGCGCGGCTTGCGGGGAAAAGCTAAAGGAGACAGAACCTTCGACTAAATTCAGTGTCAGCGGAGAAAGAGACATGGGCAATGAAATTTAACATACTATTGTTAATGATAAAAAATATAGTAACCCAAAAGAAGTACATTCCAGCTCAATTGGACTGCGAAACTGGTATTAATTAAAATTTGTCTCAAGAAGCTAGGCTAAATTAATGAATATAAATCTAGTCGCAAGCTAGATTCAGCAATACTTTTAACCTTTTATGACTTGATAAGCTTTAAACTAGAAGCCAGAAAACTTGACGGCCGAGCGAGGAGATTTTATGGTTGCCGATAACCGTTCCGAAGTCCGCAAGGTTTTAATAATTACCTTATTGCTAAATTTGCTGGTGATGGGAATTAAAGCAGCCGTGGGATGGCTGACTGGTTCCCTCAGTTTGCTGGCAGATGCTTTGCACAGCGTCACTGACAGCGCTAATAATATTTTAGGATTGGTAACTAATCATTATGCCAATCCGCAGCCCGATCGCGATCATCCCTACGGACACCAAAAATTTGATGCTCTCGGAGCTCTGGGAATTGCTGCTTTTCTGGGAATTGCCTGTTTTGAAATTCTCAGCGGTGCTGTCGAAAGGTTGCTCAAAGGTGGCACAGTTGTCAAAATATCCCCCAATGAATTGTGGATTTTGCTGATTGTACTGGGGATTAATATTTTTGTCACTTTTTACGAACGCAGAGTTGGCCAACGTCTCGGTAGCGCGATTTTAGTGGCTGACGCTCAGCACACGATGAGCGATGTTTGGGTGACAATTATGGTCATCGGCGGGTTGATCGGTGTTTGGCAAGGAGATGTTTTAAACATACCTCAACTGCAATTCCTGGATGTGTTTTTGTCTTTTCCTGTGGCTGTTTTGGTATTTAGCAGCGGTTGGAAGGTTTTAAGGGAAAATCTGCCTTGGTTGGTGGATGAAATGGCGATCGCACCGGAGGTTATTCACGCGATCGCAATGGAGGTGCCGGGGGTTGTTAACTGTCACTCGATCGCCTCCCGTGGCCTTGTAGGGCGTCAAGTATTTATTGATATGCACATGATTGTGGATGCTGTTGATGTAGAAACAGCTCACCGGATTACAGAAGAAGTAGAAGCCCGTTTGGAAGAACGTTTCAGCCCTGTACGCATCTTAATTCACGTTGAGCCACCAGCTTACAAGTCCGACCACATTAGCTACGATTCTGAAGAATGAAGGCACAACCAGTGATTTTGACACGGATACACGGATTAATTGAAGAATCGGGAAAGTATTTTTACTTACCGCAATTCCTCCAATTTTTTAAATGCTATCAATCGGGTTAGAGCGATCGCACTTAATTTAGTTGCAGTTTTCCACAGGAAAAGGGGGTTTTTCCACAGAAAAGGGCAAGTTTTCCACAATAGATCGATCGGCTGTCGTCGATTTCTGTCTTTCTATTTGTATAAATTCCAAGTATTTTGAATTTCTGTAGCCATTTCCCCCCGCAAATGCCAAGGTAGCAAAATCTCCACTTTTGAACCGAGAGCTCGCAGCCATCTCAACGGGTAGTGCGGATGGAATTTTTACTTTATTTTATCTGGTGCTAGCCTATCTACTCTCGATCGTAGCGGAAATTCTCCTACTCTGTTTTAGCCGACGATTCTCTTAATTCAGAGACACATGAAGAAATGTTTCGATCCAGTTGGATTTGGGGGTGTGAGTGCGATCGCGCCTGAGTTGGTGAAAAAGCGATCGCCTTCTGCCCAAATCAAAATTCAAGCCTCCAAAATCGATCGATTCAGCCATTTCAAAACTGCATCGATGAGATTCGGATGGTTAGGAGAAATGCGTTTTACATTGTCGCATGGTCGATCGGTGATGATTGCGATCGTGCCTCCAAAAGCACTCAGTGCAGTTAGAAAAGGTTCGCTGAATTCGCGATCGATTTTAGAGTTGTAGAACACCAAAGCAACTCGTTTTTCTAGGTTTCTCAAATTCAGTCGCCAATAGGCTTTGAGCAGTGGCATAGTTGTGGGTATTCCTTCTTGTCGTTCTGGACAACCTTGCTCTACCATTTGGATGTAGATATCAGTGGCAGGATTATCTGGAGGGTTAAATTCGCTACCATCAATACAAATCAGTTGTACTGCTCGATTGAGTTCTTCATTATGGGAAACCGCAGACTGAAGAACTGAAGATTGCTCAACTTTGTTGAGGAGTTGAGGAGTAGAAGAGTTAGCAATAGAGATGTTTTCAAGTGCCTCTAAGTCAGTACAGGATGGTTGAACACAACAAGCGTCATAAAATTCCTTATAACTCAAGTGATTAGCACAATGCCACAGCACTGAATAAGCAATTATATATAAATAAGGGTCTGACTTAGCAACTGCATCTTCTACATAATCCTTTAGACCAAAAACTAACCTTTTTAGTTGTGCTTTGTGAGTAATTTGTTTTAATCCTGTGGCAACAGAGCATTGAATTTCAGGGTCTTTTAAATTGACGATTAAGTTTACTAATTTTTCAACAATCGATTGTTTTAATAATGTTTCAATTTTGAGTAAGATTTCAATACACATATAGCGCAATATGCTATCTTTATTAGTTTGGATAATTTCAATTATTTTATCTATGACTTCAAAATTAGTTTGTTTAATTTGGGCGATCGCAATTTTTTCGCAAGTAGATAATTTCATAGTAAAAGGATTTTGCGTCAAATTTGTAATGTTTAGTTTTTCTGGATTGCTAATTAGTGAAACAAATTCAACATATTGTTTCTCTTGTTGCTCCATGAAATAAGCTTCTATATTTTCTGTGTCGTTACTTGTGGTTGAATTTAAATCGTCGGTTGTATTTTCATTCATATAGTTTTCTATAACTAAACTTATAAAATCAATGAATGTCTTATCTTTGCTACTCTGGGAGCCTACTATTTTAAAACGCTCATACATTGTTGTAGTTTGAGAAAAAATTTGTATTAAAACATAGTCAAAGTCGATTTTTACTTCAACCAAAGAAATCAATTTTTTAATAATTGACGGTTTCTCGAAAATTTTTGGATAGCTCAAGCTTTCCATTACTAACATTTGAGCATAAGCTATAGATTGATATGTGTCTTCTTCATTGGCAATTAATTGGATTAACTTATTAATCATTTCCCCTATAAAACCTTGTGTCTTTAAATAGTCCAATAAAGACATAATAATAACAGGATTTTGTGAATTATCTAACAAATCAATGATTGTTCTGTTGAGTTTTGAAATATCAACATCAAGTCTCTTGATTATACTAACAGCAGAAAAGATACCTATTTGATTGTCTCGATTTAGATTTATGAAATTAATCAAAGCATCCAATACTTTTTGATTGTTAACTAAAGCGTTATCATTTACGCTTAGTTTGTCTAAATGTGAAATAGCTAGCCCTTGAATCGTAGGATTTTGACTATTTAAAAATGATATTAACTTACCAATAACCACTTTGTCCAAAATCTTAGAATCAATTAAAATATTAATAAGTGAAATATTTTGTAATTCGTATTGCTCATCTTCGTTCAATAAAGCATTAACTAAAAAATCAACGGCAACTTGCTTAAAATTATCATTTTTTAAAGCTATTGTTGCTACTTTGATGGCACGTCCCTCATTATCATCTTTTAATAATTTAGGGATTAATACTTTTAAGCATTCATACTGCGGGTTGATTTTAAATAAAACTTCCAAAAGCTTAGATAGTTCGTATATTTCTAAATCTGTATTATTGATGACTTCATTTATAATATCACAGGCTTCTTTGGGAGCGTAATATTTTAACGATTCTATGATGAATTCCTCATAACCAGGAAACATTAATTTGTATTGTTGTATTTGTAGATTTTTATACGAGCAAAACAAATACACCCATTCACTAATAAAATGTATGTCGCCAGATTGACACGAGTAAACTATATTTAATGGTAGAAGCTTAAGCCGATACAGATTTTTCCATTTGTCTTCCTTAAGATTCGTTATTGTGTCGATCAATTCTTTCTTTAGCAGTGCTGAAATTTGGAAAATTTCTAACCATAATATAGCTACTTCTAGCCATTGGGTTTCAAAGATTCGATAACGATCCATGAAAAATTGACAATTATCAATTACTAAAGATGCAAAATATTCCTGGAATGTAGGATGAAAGAATGCGTAAACAGGTTCATCTGTTGCAGCTTCTCGATCTACCAAATTCAGCCAACCGAGATCCCAGGCTAATTTAAACAGCCTATCGCCCATTTCTTTTTCAATTAAACTCAGCGGCAAGCGAAATCGAGTATCGCTATCCAATCCTGCTATAGACAAACGACCGAGGGCTTGATGTAATTCTTCTCGCAAACCTGGTTGATTAGCCCAATCAATAACCGTTTGGGATGGTTTCCACTCATAGAAATAGCCGACAAAGTGTTGATATAGTTCTGCTTTAGTTTCTGGTAATTCGACTTGCTTATTTTTGCTGAATATTTGACACAGTAGAGATAAGCGAAGCGGATTCTTTACGAGTAGGAGGATGCGTTCTTTTTGCGGTTCTTGCAGCTTTTTTTGTAACTCCTGTCCCCGTTGAATATTTTTTGCTTCAGCAAACCACTGCTGAATAAAATCATCTACTTGCTCTTGTTTAAACTCCTGAGTTTTGTAAGTATCAAAGCCTGTGAGGGGATTGTTGAGACGGGCATCCCAAACATTGGTTCGACAGGTCAAAACAACCCGCACATTACCCAACCAATCAGTAAGCTGGTTTCTGATTTCCTCTAAGGACAAACAACTATTCGCCCCTACAGCCATTTCATCAACACCATCGAGTAACAGCCACACCCCACCGTGACGCAACCGTTTCTGTAGAGATGTTTTGTGAGACTTCTCTACATCAATATCAGGGTAAACCAGAGCCATAGCTTCCAGTAACCATTCCTGAAGGATATAGTCTTTCAGTGTCTTTCCTTGCAAACTTGCCAGCGCAATACAAATCGGCAAGTCTCGATTATTTTCCTGAATGTGAGTGGCGATTTTATCTAACAGCGTTGTCTTTCCTGCTCCGGGTTCGCCCACAATAGCAATATGCTGATTTTTTCCAGTAGGGTTTTGTTCAATAACGTCAGTCATGAATTCATCATGTTCGTAAATTCGGGTAACGACTTCCGGTTCTAATTGATGCAACAGTTCCATAGGCACATTGCCACTGCGACGCTGCTGCTGTTTGCGTTCGATTAATCCTAGTGGTACAAAAACATTGATTTCAAATCCCATTTCTGTCGCTCTCCGTCTAAAGCGTTGCTCCTCTTGCTGCTCGTGTAACATTTCTTGGCAAACTCGCTGCCAATCAATGGCAATGTTTGGCTGTGGCTCTAGCTCGGAATTCTGCAAGTTTGAGTCATGTTCGGCAATAAATTTTATGGGTTCAAATCCTAATGCTTTAAGAATTAAGATGACTTTACTGCGATCGCGTGGCGTACCTTCAAGAAAGCGTTTTATGGTACTGAGACTCACATGAGCTTGTTCTTCAAGATTTTCTTGAGACCAGCCCCGTTTGTCTGGATTTTGTGGCTTCTCCAGTTCAGCCATCCGTTGACGAACTTTATCCAAACCTGCGCCATCAATCCGAACACTGCGAGATGCCATAGTTTGACTCATTCCTAACAACTAGAGTGGATGAAATTGAGAATTTTGCATCAGTTGCATAGCCCGCCAGGGGTTTAAACCCCTGGCTAATAGCGAAAGTCCTCTAAAAGAGGACTAAATGCTGAGCCTAAAAAGCGCTCTTCAGTCCACTTAAGTGGACTTTCGCTATTAGCCGTGGACTTGAGTCCACGGCGGGACAACAGCACAGGCGCCAAATCTCAATCAAAACTATCCCTAGCATAGTCAGCATCAAGTTTCTTGACCAGTTCAGATCAGTTCACTTTTTTCTGAACCGTTTTGCTCTGGAGAAATCCAGTTGACCCCAATAGGCTTGAATCATTAACACTCAAAGGTTCAGCTTATGACAGCCTTTCAACTCAGCCTTTTCCCAGACGAGCCACCTACTCCCCTCGACTCCCTTAACAAAAAGAGAAGGGTAAAACTCCAATCCCAACCAACTGTAATAGAGCAATCCTGCACAACCCATAGAGCCGCACAACTGTTGGAGGTATCCACCACAACTCTCTACCGCGCTCGGAAAGAAGGCAAACCTTACGAGAAGGGCGCTTGGACTGCCACCGCTCTTGGTGCAAACGCTTGGACAGTCGTCTACAACCCCCTTAATTCCCACTAACCCTAATCGGAGATAAAACTCATGCTATACGCCTTTGACTGTGACAATTCTTTGTCTTCATTTCCCCAATTCCAAAGCGGAGAAATCATCAACGAGTTAGAAACGATCGCTATCGATATTCTAGAGATTATTTTAGGCGATCGCTTCCGTTACTGTCCCCAAGTTCCCCTAGAAATCATCTGTTCTCGTCGAGAAACTTTCACCCGTCTTCCCATTGAACTTTGGAAATTTTGGGTGAGTTCCAGAGTCGATATCGCCTTGATGGAACGCGGCTGTTGTGCTAGTCGCAAAGCCAAACTCGTGATAGAATGTCAATCTCATTGGCACGATCGCCCAGAGGTGCAGGAGCGCGATCGCACAAAAGCCGAACTCCTTGCATCTGTTGGCGTTCCCTTAGTATACCTGCGACCAATCGATCGAGATCGACGCTTCTATCGTTTCTACACTCCCAATGAACAAAAAGAAGTATTCTACAACTCAATTACCCAACAAGGACGAACAGAACTGGAAGCATTTTTGCAACACTATTCAACACAGTTGACAGTTGACAGTTGACTCTTAGACTATAATTTTTCTGTGTAAGTCCTGTAATTAACACAGGACTTACAGACGGCATCTATCCAAATCGAAAATCAATAATCGACAATGGTATTACTCCCACTCGATCTTTCCCGGCGGCTTAGAAGTAATATCGTAAACCACCCGGTTCACCCCCTTAACCTCATTCACAATCCGATTCGAGATCGGTTCCCACAAATCGTAAGGAACCCGCGCCCAATCAGCTTTTGCCCTGATCTACTGAATACCGTGTCCCACAAATGGAATATGCTGGATGATTACAAATACCGATCGCAACTAGGACAACGGTACAACATGGGTGGGAGTTTTGCGGACAAGCTTTACTTTCTAAAATGTTAAAAACTGTGCATTGCGGACATTTTTTAAATATAAGTTAGTGGCACAATTATCTATCTTTAGCCCTGGGCGCATTAATACCTTTATAACCGAGTTTTTTACCCTTGTTAAAGGCTAATTATGCAGTTTGTTTGTCCATCAAACCCGGTTTCTGGAAACCCGTGCGTCCAGGAATATATCTTCCTTTACAAGGGTGACTTGATTCCGATTTGTGGTATGTTTTCTGGGCGAGGGGATGTTTTAGGACAATGTTCGATATGAAACGTTTAAAATTAAAATCAATGCTGGCGGCGGCGATCGCGATCGCCCTTTGTTTAATTGCGATCGCCAGCTACGCCCAAGCGAACAAGACTTTAACACTCGCGACTTCCCCAGACTACCCGCCCTATGAATTTAAAGATACGGCTGTTAGCGGCAACGAAATTATCGGTTTTGACATCGATATTGCCAAATATATTACTAAAAAATTGGGCTACGAACTGAAAGTAGTGGGCATGGATTTTAACGGCTTAATTCCCGCTTTGCAGGCGGGCAGAGCCGATTTTGTGATGGCTGGAATGACTCCCACCGCAGAAAGGAAAAAAAATGTTGATTTTTCTGACCTTTACTACGAAGCTCAAAATACAATTGTCGCCAATAAAGGCAGCAATTTGACCAAAGCTGAAGATTTAGCCGGCAAAAAAGTAGGCGTTCAACTCGGAAGCATTCAGCAGGAAGCTGTGAAAAAAATGCCCGGTGTGCAACTGGCTGCTCTCAATAGAATTCCTGACATCATTCAAGAAATTAAATCGAACCGCATCGCGGCAGGAGTGATCGAGGATACTGTCGCTACGGGTTATGCAGCAGCGAACCCGGACTTGGAATTTAACACAATTCCCAATACTGAAGAAAGCGGTTCGGCGATCGCCTTTCCGAAAGGTTCAAGATTAGTTCCAGAATTCAACCGAGTCCTCCAGCAAATGAAAGCCAGCGGTCAAATTAAGGAACTAGCTACTAAGTGGTTTTCTCGGCCAATTCCGCAAGAACCTGCTCAAGCAAATCAGCCTGCGGTAGCCTCTAAGTTCGGGTTAGATTTTGGCAAAATCTTGCCGAGTTTGCCTTATATTTTGTCCGGGATTTGGGTAACGCTAACTTTTACCTTGCTGTCGGCATTTCTCGGATTTATCTGGGGAATCGTGCTGTCTCTTTTTAAGATTTCTAGCATTAAACCGCTGTTCTGGTTTGCCACTGCTTACACCTCAATTTTTCGCGGAACGCCGCTAATTTTGCAGTTGACTTTAGTTTATTTTGCAACGCCCCAGCTTACGGGCTATAATATATCGGCGCTGCAAGCTGGCGTGATTACTTTTTTCCTGAATTCTGGGGCTTATATTTCCGAAACAATCCGCGCGGGAATTCAAGCCGTAGATAAAGGTCAAAAAGAAGCCGCAGAATCCCTTGGCGTTCCCTACAAACTGATGATGGGCGATATTATCTTGCCGCAAGCCTTGAAAAATATTTTGCCTGCATTGGTGAATGAAAGTATTGCTTTGCTGAAGGATTCAGCTTTAGTTTCAGTAATTGGCGTAGAAGACTTGCTGCGCCGCGCTACAATTGTGGGAGCAGAAAAGTATATTTACTTTGAACCTTTGATATTTGTCGGCGCAATTTATTATTTGATGGTGCTTAGTTTAACTTGGGGGGCCAATGTACTCGAACGCAGACTCCAAACTAGCAGTTAAGGTCGATCGCCTGTATAAATCTTTTGGCAATCTTAAGGTTTTGCGCGAGATAACTACTGAGATTCATAAAGGAGAAGTGATTGCCATTATCGGCCCTTCGGGGTGCGGCAAGTCTACTTTTTTGCGGTGTTTGAATTTACTGGAAGTTCCGACTTCGGGACACATATACATTGACGGAGTGGATATTACTTTGCCGAAGGCAGATATTATGAAAATCCGCCAGAAAGTAGGGATGGTTTTTCAGCATTTCCACTTGTTCCCGCACATGACTGTGCTGCAAAATGTGATGTATGCGCCTGTAAAGGTGAAGCAAATTGCTAAGGATGAGGCGCGTCTGAAGGGGTTAGAATTGCTGGAAAAAGTGGGTTTGTCAGATAAGGCAGAGGTTTATCCTTCTAAGCTTTCGGGGGGACAAAAACAGCGGGTGGCGATCGCCCGCTGTTTGGCTATGGAACCGGAAATTTTGCTGATGGACGAACCGACTTCTGCACTTGATCCAGAAATGGTTAAAGAAGTGTTAGATGTGATGAAAGCTTTGACCAAAACGGGAATTACAATGGCAATTGTAACTCACGAAATGGGTTTTGCGCGGGAAGTCGCCCACCGGATATTGTTTCTCGATGGCGGAAAGGTGGCGGAAGATGTGCCGCCGCAGGAGTTTTTTAGCAACCCGAAGTGCGATCGCGCCAAGCAATTTCTGGAAAAAATGCTTTAATCTGATATCGCATCCCCAATCAAACAGGTTTGTAGTTCGATCGCACATAATCTCACATTCTCAGCCCCGCACCCTACAATCACGACAATATGCGGTTTTAAATTCACCTTTTTTTACTGTTTTTAACGGTGCCGATCGCGCTGGCGATCGAGCTTTGCCAAAGCGGCACCCGAAACATCCGCCAAAATGCTAATTATCCGATACAAAGCCACCGCACCCAGAATTATACCCGTAGAAAAGCGATCGGACAGCAGGGCGATCGCCGTTGCTTCAAATACTCCCATTCCCCCCGGTGCTCCCGGTACAACTAAACCGACAACAAACGCAAAACAAAAAGCACCTAACAAGTTGGGAATATTGCTAAATTCCACCGGAGTTAAAGCCATTACCGTTAGCAAAAAACCACAGCCACGCAATCCGATAAAACACATTTGTCCGATTAACGGCACTAAAGGATAGCGTTTAATTGGCAAATTAATTTTGCGGTTAGACTTGACATTCGATGTTTTTTTAGGTACATTTGAGGTAGACTCTGCACGAAAATTATGTGCCTCGCCCCCAGCCTCCCCAGTATTTGAATTTTCCCCATTGTTCTTTGATAACTTCAACCGCTCTACAAATAGAACGATCGGATTTAAAATGCGGGGATGAATCGCCGTCAAAATAGCAGCACAACCGACAAGCCGCAACAACCAATTGAATTTGTCAAAACAAATCAACCCAATCAAAACGCCCGCAGAAGCCATCAGCAGCGGTTCCAGCAATACGCTGAGAGTAGCAGCTTTGGGAAAAATACCGGCTTTTTTCGCGTCCAATATTCTACCCCAAAAATGCCAAATATTCCCCGGTAAATACTTGGCAATATTAGTTTTGAGAAAAACTTGAATCGCCCACGCCGCAGTTACAGGTTGACGGAATTCCCGCAAAATCAACATCCACACCCAGCCGACAAAAATTAGAGACAATAAAGTGACGCCAAGGGCGATCGCCAGCAAGGGAAAACTTTCGGCTCGAATTTGGATATTCGCGACTTCTCGCCAGTGAGTTAAAAAAGCTTTGGCAATAAATAAAAACGTCCCGCCCAAAATCAAATAGCGCAAATAAGGCTTTAAATGCGATTTCGCGAGGTTGAAAAATTTCTGAATTCGATGCAAGTGTTGTTTTCCCATTTTCCGATCCCGATTTTGAATTTGGGATTAAGTTATACTGTTTTAGATTTTATATTTTAGAGGGGGTAAGGCGGAATTGTGCTTGATTTACACGGCATGATATGACGGAATTAAATCTGTTTAACCTAACCTATGCAGACCTCTACAGACTGTGCGTAATGCGCGCATTACAGACTATTTAGGGCGTTTTTAACCACAAACTTAAATTTAAAATCTAAAATTTAGATCGATATACCTCACTAGGAGTACATTTCTATGCCCGGCCCGAGCCCTGACGGTCTTTCCTATCTTTTAGATGATAGCCCCAATAGTTTCGCCTTGACTCCGGGCTTTTTGACTCCTTATCCTAACGGATTTTTTGCCCTCAGCGGCAACGATTTTATTGTCGGTGCGTCGGATGCCGATCGCATTAGCGGTGATAATGGTAACGATCGCATTCTCGGCGGCAGCAATTCCGATACGCTGTTAGGGGGTGCGGACAACGATGTACTTAACGGCGGTGTCAGCAGCGACATCCTGTTTGGCGATGCCGGCAGCGATACCTTGCAGGGAGGTAAGGGAGAGGACGCCCTCAACGGCGGCGACGGCAGCGACGTTTTAGTGGGCGATGGGGGCAAAGATATGCTGACAGGGGGTTTGGGCCCAGATACCTTTGTCCTCCGCAGCAACTCCGCAGTCTCCGATCCCGCTGCTGCAGACGTGATTACTGACTTTAACAGTTTTGTGGATTCGATCGGACTGACTGACAATCTTACCGAAGCTGACTTGATTCTCGAAGAAATATCGATCGCCCCCGGTATTTCCAATACATTAATTAAAATTCGCCAATCCAATGCTATTTTAGGCTTGGTAGCCAACGCATCTCCACAAAACCTCGCCAATACATTCATCTCTGCAACTACCGTATTGGGCAACCAACTGGATCAAGCTCGCGATTTAGGCGTTTTGGGCGGCACTCAAACGATCGCCGACTCTCTTAACAACGCCCGGCCAGACGGCCTTTACCGCTTTACTTTGCCTGCAACTAGCGACTTTAAATTAACTGTCAGCGGTTTGACGGCGGATGTTGATGTTGCTCTAATTAAAGATCTTAACGGCGACAATTCTATTGACTTCACCGATATTATTGCTTCTTCTCAACAACCGAATTTATCGCCGGAAGCGATCGACATCGACGGTTTAGCCGCAGGAACTTACTTTGTCCGAGTTTATCAATACCAAGGCAGTACAAATTTCACCCTCAATCTGTCTGCAACCCCTGCAACTGTTTTGACTAACAATGCGAGCAACTTGCAAGGTTTTGACTCTCGTTTTGGGTTCGGTTTGGTGAATGCAGCAGCGGCAGTTGCTAAAGCTCAAGGTACTGCAACTTTTCCTGATGTTCCCGATTTGGGCGGCGACGAGTGGGGCAGAGATTTAATTAAAGCTCCAGAGGTTTGGGCCCAGGGGTTGACTGGAGACGGAATTGTCGTGGCAGTTATCGATAGCGGAGTTGACTACAATCACCCGGATTTGACGGGGAATATTTGGAGTAATGCGGGGGAAACCGGTGTTGATGCGATCGGTCGGAATAAAGCTAGCAACGGGGTTGATGATGACAATAATGGCTTTGTTGACGATTTCCGAGGATGGGATTTTGTCAACAACGATAATGACCCGATGGATGATAACAATCACGGCACTCATATATCGGGTTTAGTTGCTGCGAAAAAAGATGGGGTTGGGATTACTGGCACGGCTCCGACTGCGAAGATTATGCCTGTGAAAATACTTGATGGCGCAGGGGTGGGTAAAATTCGGGATGAAATTAATGCGATTAATTATGCGGTGGCAAATGGAGCGAAGATAATAAATGTGAGTTTGGGCGGCCTAGAGTTGAATGCTCAAGAATTGGATGCGATTCGAGCGGCTGAAGCTCAAGGCGCGATCGTGATTTCGGCGGCGGGAAATTATGCTCGCCCACAAGTAGATTATCCGGCTCGGTTTGCCAATGAGGTAGGAATTGCTGTCGGTGGTGTTACCCGAAATGGCTTGTTTGGGGATTATTCTAACCGGGCGGGTGCGGAGACAATTAATTATTTTGTTGCTCCGGGCGGCGACGGTGGTAGGGCGGATTCTGGTGATATTTATTCAACTGTGCCGCTGTCTCAACCGGGGATTCCCTATCGATATTTTGCCGGTACTTCAATGGGAGTGCCACAAGTATCCGGCGTGATAGCTTTGATGTTGCAGGCGAATCCGAGTCTGACTCCTGCTGATATTAAGAGGATTCTTGCGGAAACTGCGAATCGAGCGGTTTGAATTGGATGTGGTGCGATCGATCTACAATCCTCAATCTTCTACCAATTATTAAAAGCAAACCGTAGGGACACCGCAATGCCGTGTCCTACTCCCCGCGCCGCACACGCAATGCCGTGTCCCTACTTTTCAGAATTGGTATTAAAAATTGGCGGCGTAAGTTAAGTCAAATTGGCGGCACAGAGTGATGCAGCAGTAGCTTGGTCGATCGAATACTAACTCGTAATTCATCTGGCCGTCTATTTTGGTGATCGGCTGCTTTAAGGGGATGCCTTGAATGTCGTATTGGCGGCGTTCTAAGGCACTCCAGTCGATAATTTTGAAGTCGATTTGGTTCTGTAACTCACTTGCGATCAGATATAGGTGCATCTTGTCTTGAACTTTCCCAGTCAAGGGAACTTTTATTAACACTGACTGGGTGACGAGGGGTTTTTGGTCGTTGGGATGCTTCTGGGTATGGCAGCTTTTGAATTCTATATCGTAAGGTTCTACCTTGAATTTCTCTCCACTGGCGATCGCAGATGAGTGCAAATCTTTCAGGCACTTTTCTAGGTGAGGGATCAGCCCTAAGTCTGGATCACACAGCAGTTTACGAATGTTGGAGGTTTCAGTGACTGTCATTTGAGATTTTTGATGTTATTTTTTTATTCTTAACTTTTAGCTTACCACGAAAAGCCAACCAATCGAACTCTACTTGCGACATACTTCCACGAATGCCGTTTAGGGCCAGTATATCGCAGTGAATAAGACATTTTTTGGCAGCAAACCCGTGTTTTTTGCCTTAATGTTTTAGATTATTTCTTGGTAAGTTTCCACAGATTAAGCTCGACATTAGTATCAGCAGGATCTATTTGATAGTTTTGTTGCTGAATTGCCGATCGCAAAGTAGAGGAGGGTCGGTATAAAAACAACTCATTGAAACCGGCGGGAATTTGCGGGGGTTGGGGTTTTTTCTTTGCCAATTCTCGATTTTTGTAGCAAGAAGTGTAACAGCGGGGTTCTATTAGCAGTTTGACTTTTGGTTCTAGGTAATAACTTAAAGGCATGATATATGCAATATTGGCATCGCTGATAAATAGGGGATTGCTGGCTTGATTGACAGTCTCAGCTACTTCCAAGGCACCCAACCAACCGCTGCCTTTATTCCACCAAATATCTGCTTGAGAACTAACTCCACCGGATATAATACCTGCGGAAAAAATTGTAACTATAACAATTTTCCACATTTTTTGCTGTTTGAAGTTCTCCAAATTGCTACTAATTTTCGCAGACAGCAGGTAAGCCACTGCTAGCTGAATTCCCACATAACAAGGAACTAAATATCGCGGATTTGCTGAGCGCCTTCCACCCTTGATTAGATCAGGTACTGCTAAAAACAAAGCAGTTGTTGCAATCAATAACAATACAATCAACCACACTCGCTTTGGTGTTTGTCGGCATAGATAATAAAGGGCATAGCCGACTAAAGCTAGAATCATGATACCAACTGGAATTACCAAGGCTAGTTCTGTGGCGTTGGCAGTTCCATCAATGCCTATATCAAAAAATGCTATGGTGATGGAACCAACCCACCTGCTGACTAATCTTAAGTAATTTGTTTGTTCTGCCCATGCTGTTGTGCTTCTAACTTGATTGAAGTTTTCTACCGTATTTACGAGGGAAGGCATGAAGCAGATCAAAGCGATTAAACCTGCTACATAATAGGAAATGAATGTTTTCACATCGCGCCAGTTGGCAATAACTGCGACGTAGATTGCGTGGGCGGCAGCGACACAGACAAATAACAAGTGGGTGTACAATCCCAGTGTTGCTGTGCCTGCATAAAGCGCCCAGGAAAGAACGAGGGCGACAGGATTTTGATTTTCGTCAGGGCGCATTGCTCGCAGCAAGGCTGCACTGGATAAAATAGTAGTTAATGTCCACAAACTGTACTGTCTTGCTTCTTGGGCAAACAAGATGTGGTAGGGAGAAATCGCGAAAATGGCGATCGCCATCCACGCTACGGCTGAAGATTCAAATAACTCCCAAGCCAGCCAATAAATTGCGGGAAATACTAGCAGGCTAATCACGGCGGCAAAACTTCTCATTGCTGCAACGGAACTGCCGAACCATTGCGCCCAATATCGCGCTAGTACGTAATACAGAGGCGGATGTTGGGGGTCTTCTGTTGCTAAAGAATTCAGCGTATCGCTTAAAGTTTTTTCGGAATTTATCTGCTGATATTTTTGTAAATCCGCAGGCGAGGTTATTTTCTGGTACGAAATTTCTTTGATTATTTCGACTTCGGTGTAGCCAGAAACTCTCAAAGAAGTATAGGTTTCGTCGATCCAGTAAAATTTGCGATCGAGATTGGCGAACCGAAATAAAATACCGATGACTAATACGGCGATAATTAAAAATCGCAGCCACTTGTCAAGTGAAGGGTTGTGAGAATTTAGTCGATCGCGATCTTTGGTAGATTCCATTTTATAACTAGCTAATCTCGCACAATTTTTTTCTGTCACCCCACCCGTAAGGTGCGCGCTTACGCACCCTACTAACTTAACAGCCAAAGAGAGGAATTCAGTCCTCCCTACGAACAAAGAAATGATTAATCATCCACTCCTTCTATCGGCGCAAAACCCTGTCGCTGAATATTTTCGGTTATGGTGCGGGGTTCGAGGAATTGCAGCAAATAATCCGGGCCACCCGCTTTAGAACCAACTCCCGAAAGTTTGAATCCTCCGAAAGGTTGCCGCGATACCACAGCGCCGGTAATTCCGCGATTGATGTACAGGTTTCCGACTTCAAAATCGGATGCGGCTTGATCGATATGCGAAGGCGTGCGAGAATACAATCCGCCGGTTAAAGCAAAATTCGTGCCGTTAGCAATAACAATCGCTTCGCTGAAATTCTTTGCCCGAATCACCGACAAAACCGGGCCGAAAATTTCTTCTTGGGCGATAGTTGCTGTGGGCGATACTTCGGTAACAATGACTGGGCCGACAAAATAGCCGGTTTCCGGTGCCGGCATTTCTAAAGCTATTTTAGCTTCGGCACGGCCTGTTTCGATGTATTCACGGATTCGCGACTGGGCATTTGCATCGATCACAGGGCCGACTTGAGTGCCGGGATTTTCTGCTGCGCCGACATTGAGCGATCGTGTCGCTTCTACCAATCTTGCTACAAAATTATCGTACACCGATTCGACCACAATTACTCGCGAACAAGCGGAACATTTTTGGCCGCTGTATCCAAATGCCGAATAAACAACGCCTGCAACTGCTTGGTCTAAATCCGCACTTTCATCGACAATAATTGCATTCTTACCGCCCATTTCCGCAATTACTCGTTTCAGGTGTTTTTGCCCTGGCTGCAAAATCGCAGCATCGGCATAAATCTGACAGCCCACTTCCTGAGAACCCGTGAAAGTAATCATGTGAACATCAGGATGTTTCACCATGTAAGCGCCGACGGTTGAACCTTTGCAAGGCACGTATTGAAATACCCCTTTGGGGATTCCGGCTTCTAGCAATATTTCAGCTATTTTCGCTGCAATTACTGAGGAAACTTCCGCAGGTTTGAGCAAAGTGCAATTTCCAGCAACCAGCGATGCAACTGTCATGCCGACGGGAATTGCGAGGGGGAAATTCCAAGGTGAAATGATTAAACAAATGCCGCGTGGCTGATAGCTATAACGGTTAGTTTCTCCGGGAATGTCGTAATTTTTCCCTTGTTCTAACCGTTCCATTTCGTCGGCATAGTAGCGGCAAAAATCAATAGCTTCGGAAACTTCGGCATCGCATTCTCTGACAGGTTTGCCGACTTCAAACACCATCCAAGCTGATAGTTCGTGCCGCCGCTGTTCCATCAATTCTGCGGATTTGCGGAGGACGCCGGCGCGCTGTCGGACGGGGGTTTTTCGCCAACAGGCGAAGGCTTCTTTTGCTGCTTCAATGGCTTGTTTTGCCTGTTCTTCGGAAAGCAATCCGATGGTGCCAACTACTTCTGTAGGATTGGAAGGGTTGAGAGAATTAACGGTTGCTTCAGTATTTTGGTACTCGCCATTGATTAGCGGTAAATAGGTTTTGCCTAAGTTGGCGCGCACTGATTTGATGGCTGTTTCTGCTTGTTGCCGCAATTTGGTATTGGCGTAGTCGGTATCGGCAACGTTGGGAAATACTTTGCTGTAAACTAGCTGGTCATTTCCGTTAGCAACTGGTGCGGCTAACAATTGTTCGATCGGCATTTCTTCGGAACTTTGCCGGATGAAAGAACTGTTGGCGGTATTTTCCAGCAAACGGCGGATCAAATAAGCCATTCCCGGCAGCAAATCGCCGTAGGGGCAGTAGACTCGGACGCGATAACCCCGATCGACCAAAAGCTTAGCCAATTTGTCGCCCATGCCATACAGCACTTGCATTTCAAAGCGGCGGCGCGGTATATTGAGAGTTTCGGCAATGGCGATCGCCCTGGCTTGCGATCGTACATTATGACTGCCAATAGCTGCATACAAATATTCGTGATTTTCTAGCAGCAACTGCGTCATTTGCTCGAAATTAGCATCAGTAGCAACTTTGTCATTGTAGACCGGCTGTGGCCAATCTTTCTGCATCGCTTTGATAGTTTCCTGATCCCAGTAAGCGCCTTTTACCAGCCGCACTGTTACTGGATTTCCACGTTTTTTTGCCCAGGAAATCAGGTTTCGCAAATCTTGAGCACTGTCGCGCAAATATGCTTGCAATGTAATTCCAATATCCGTGCGACTGCGAAACTCTTCCTCTAACAATAAGTCTTTGAGAATGCTCAGAGTCAAACTCTTGTAAGCATACTGTTCCATATCGAAATGAACCGCCGCGCCCAACTCCTTAGCGCGGCGCAGTAACAGGCGAATTCTCTCGCTTACTTTCTCTTCGCTACCTTTAGCATCCAAAGGGTCAAACTGAGAATAAAAAGCCGTTAACTTTACCGATACTTGCACTCGTGCCAGAGTTTCGCCGTCTGCTTTGTCAATTGCATCTACCTGCGGCCAATTCTTCGCTGCATTGGCGAGTTCAGCCATCAATTCCAAATAGCGGTTAAGATAAATTTGCGCCTCAGCTTCAGTGATGACAGCTTCCCCCAAAAGGTCAACTGTAAAACCCATTTTATCTTTGCGAAGTCGCTCTAAAGTTTTAACTACCTGCTTGATATTTTCCCCAGAAATATACTTGTGCGCCAAAGTTTCCACCGCAGGCGCAACCGTCGTCGCAGCCAATTGTCCAGGAATCGAATCAGCGTTAGTAAAATTGAGCAATTTTTTCAAAGCTTCGGGCAATTCTACCTCTTGGGCGGTCAGGTATTCTTGCAGGTGGCGGGCAATTTCCGGCTTGCTGCGGAGTGCCGGCAAACAGTCGATGAATCGAAACAATTGCACCCGCAGTCCGGGGCTAGCCATCGCCCAATCCATTAGTTTGTCGTCCCAGCGCATTTGGTCTTGCAGTTGACCGAAAAAAGATCGCTTTTTGTCTTGAGTTGCCTTCAGTATTTCTTTGGCAATTTCTTGGGTTTTTGCTTCGTAGATGCTTGGAGATATTTGTGCAACCATTGGTAATTAGTAATGGGTAATTTGTAATTGGCAACCAGGGCGGGTTTATGTATTGTGTAACTACCCCCTGATACAATTATAGTTGCTATTTGACTTCAATCTTAACTTGGTAGTTTGCTTGGCGATCGCCTGAAATTTCAATAGTATAATCGCCGCTACTGGCTAATTGACCTTGCCACTGACCTGTGCTATCAGCAGTACCTAAATTTTCACCGTTAGGAGCAATAATTGCGGCGCTAACTTGACCTTCTTGAACATTAATTGTCATGCTTTGGCCGCTATTGCACTCCAGTAAGTAGCGCCTGGATATGTTGGCTCGCAAACTATTGCTCAAAGTAGTTCCCGTAGCACCAGCTTGAAAGTAAACTCGCTCGGTTACAGGGGTTTCAACCGCAGCGGGAGTTGGAGAAGGAGAAGGCAACGGCGACGGCGAGGGGGAAGCTTGTTGCGGAACACCAGACAGAGAGGGGATTTGAGTGGGACGGGGCGACGGAGGGAATGTGGGGGGGAGTCCATTTCCAGGGGCTGGGGGAAGTCCGGGCCTGCGGTTGACGGGCGCTGTGGCGACAGGCGGAGGGCTTTCGGGGAGGGGTACGTCAGCGGGTAGTTTGATTTGAAGGTTCGCTCTTTCCTGATACATTCTCCACGCTAGCAAACTGCCGAGACTAAGGACGGCACCGACTAACATTCCGCTGAGAAAAACTGCTAATATTTGCCAAGATCTGGCTGGTTTGGGTTCGGGGTTGGCAGTTGGAATTGTTGGAGGCGGATAACTTGTAAGTGGAGTTGTTTCCGGCGCGCTATCGGCGACAACTGGAATTGTTTCGGCTGCGTCGATTGGTGCTGAAATATCTTCGGGTGCGGCAATTTCTGCGGGAGTTTCTGCTGATGCGGAAGTTGAATCAGCCCTGGCAATTTCACTGCGATCGAACTCATCGCTGGCAGGGGAAATTATTTCCGGTTGCTGAGTCAAAATTTGTTTTTTTTCCTGTTCGTCGCTCATGGGGCTAAATTTATTTTACAAAGACCGCTTTTAGACATTTTACCAAGAAATTGGGTCTAAAGCCCCGTCCTTCTAGGACGGCTTTAATTAATTATCAACTTTTGTTAATTGTTTTCTTGAACTTTCTTGCATTGTGTTCATTGTAGAGTACAATAACTATACTACAGGTAGAATAACCGCCGATACACATGAGACACCACGCTCAAACGACTGGTCGGAAAACAATAATGGTTAGTGGGTGGCGAAAACCACGAAAAACATAGCTGGGCTAACTAATGTAAGCCAAAATCAGAGACTAAACTTTTTATTTCTAAAATGTACTGTGGGGCACACAGAAACAAGAGAAGCAATTCTCGAAAGCTTGGGGAGACAAACCCTCTGAGGCTATCTAAATTAAGCTCGATATTTGGTTTTTTTGAACGGATACCTGGTTTAAACACTGCCGCAAGGATAGATAGTTTTAAGGTATGTCGCAGAACCAAGAATCCCCTCGCCTTCAGGCAGGGGAGTGTCAAGTTACTGGTGCGATCGCCCCCGCAGCACCCAGACGGCACGGCTGTTGACAAAATGCCGTCCGTGTCGATCGAGAAATCTCTCTGCTGGGGCGATCGCAATTTACCAATTTTCGGTAAATATTGAGCACAAATTGCGATCGCAACTTACTACCGGACTCAATTATTAGGCAAAGACTGCCAAAAAGGCCGATCTTCTGGCTTCCTCACAGTATTCGTCGCCGACTGCACGTTTCCTTTCAATTCTTGATAATACCTGTCATCCAGAAAACTAACGCTGACGCCAGCAGGAAGCAGCAGTTGGCGCAATCTTTCCTGAGTGTAATCTACCCCGTCAATCATTGGCCCGCGCGGATTTGAAACTAACAACTTGCCGTTAACTGGCACCGAATTGACCATATTTGGCCACCAAGCATAACCGCTGTAGCCAAACATCACCGGAACTTGAATAATTTGATCGTCTCCGAGTAAAAACTCTCTTTTCAACTTCTCTATAATCGGATTAAGTTTCTGATTTTGCAAATAGAGATTGTGTTGAATTAAAGCACGGTTTTTCAAGGCAGCGCTGACTGTTGTTTGAGTGCTCAAACCACGATTGATCGCCACATCGCCGTAACCTCTTCCCTCCAATTCTTCCAACAGCTTAACTCCAGCTTCGGGACTGGCGATCGCCATTACATATTGTCCGGGAGTTTGAGTGGGAATAAAATTGATAATTTCATCGACTTGGCGAGTCAAAAGCCAAGAAGTATCAATATCCACTGGCGGCCCTTGAATTCTCTGAGCTTGAATAAAATCAAGTACCTCTGGGTTAAAACTAGCATTTCCCGAATTCCCGTAATAAACTCGACCCATTGGGTGTCCGGGAATCGGCGGTGTCACCTGCAAATTGCCGTATCCGTCAGACCACTGACTTACGGGGTCTAAAGAACGAGGATTGCCAATTTTTACTACTTTCAAATCCCGGTCTTGAGTTGATTTAACAGGCGGGTTTTTGTCTGGCTCGCTATTGCTTTTTAGGGCTACATTAAACTGGCGTATCTCCGATTTTTCGGGGAGTTGAACGTAGCCGTTTTTCTGGGTATCTTGCATCCAAGTGCGATCGCCCTGGAGAATTTTTACTTTAGCGCCCGTGGGTTCTACTGCTTGTTTCAGTTGCGAGATAAATTCGCTGTTTACCGCGCCTCGGTCGCTGACCTGAACTTCGGTTACTGGTGCTGTATTGGGCGCTATCATCCAAGGACTAACGCCCATTTGGATTGTTGTGGAGGCGATTTCTTGACCGTTGTTTTGGGCTGTTGCTTTGAGATTAACAGTGCCGTTCCAATTGCGATCGGCAAATTGTTTTGCTTCCACACCTAAAACAATATTGGTGCTGAAAACTAGAGGTTTAGCACCGGATATATCTACAGATTGCCAGCCGTCGCCCGTCTTTTGGAAAACGCTGATGTGAGGGCTAGCAATGCTGTCAGCAGTGATAAATAATTGAGAGGTTTTGAAGTTTTCCGACAGTGTTAAGTTAACTTGAGAAAGCATTGCTGCACGGCGGGGAGCGCTAACTTTGGTTTGTTTCCAAGTCGGTATCTTGCCGCGATCGTTAAATGAAATTAGCGCGCCCTTGGACAAAGACCATTGTTCTTTTCCGGCGTCGTCTTGCTGATTAATTTGGCCATCTCTGTTAGTATCTCCCGCAAAGAAAAAGTTCGGCGGGGACGCGGCGGGTGTAACTGGGGTGGGGGTTGGTGTTGCAGTTGATTCAGGAGTTTGTTGAGGAGTTGCTTGCTGATTTCTCTCTAACTCTTGTCTTTCAAGTTCTTGTCTGGCTAATTCTTGTCTGGCTAACTCTTGCCTTTCAAGTTCTTGTCTGGCTAATTCTTGCCTTTCAAGTTCTTGTCTTTCCAGTTCTTGTCTGGCTAACTCTTGCCTTTCAAGTTCTTGTCTTTCAAGTTCTTTCCTGGCTAATTCTTGCCTTTCAAGTTCTTGTCTTTCAAGTTCTTTCCTGGCTAATTCTTGCCTTTCAAGTTCTTGTCTGGCTAACTCTTGCCTTTGGAATTCTTGCCTTTCAAGTTCTTTTCTGGCTAATTCTTGCCTTTCAAGTTCTTGTCTTTCAAGTTCTTTTCTGGCTGATTCTTGCCTTTCAAGTTCTTTGCGGACTAATTCTTGCCTTTGGAATTCTTGCCGTTCAATTTCTTTTCTAGCCCGGTCTTTTTTCTCTTGCTCTTTTCTCTCTATTTCTCGACGAGCAAATTCTTTTTTCTCTTGCTCTTTGCGGGCTCGCTCTCTTATCTCTTCTTCCTCGGCTCTAATTTTCTCAACAGAACGTGCGACTTGCATTTCATAGGTAGCGACACTGAGGTTTCCTTGATATTCGATGGTTTTGTCGATCGCCCGATCGGCCAAAAAAGAATCGTGAGGAATGAGTCGCAGCGTATTGATAGCTAACTGCCACAGCCGCTGGGACTCTTCCCAGGTAGCAGAAGAAGGATTAGAAGTGCGTCCAATTAAGACTGCTTGGGCGGCTAATTTAGCAGCATCGTCCCAATTATATTTGGCTCTTTCTTCTATTTGAATCTGACTTTGAACGTTTTGGAGTTGCTGCGTCAGAGTTTGGGATTGCTGGCGGTTGATTGCTGATTTCCAAAGTTCACCAGGAAACGGGGCGCTGTCGGGAGTTTTGGCAAGGTTATCTAATTGTACTTTGAGGCGATCGCGCAATTTGTAGAGTTCGGAAAGGGATTGCGGAGTTTGGGGCTCTGGCTGTCGCCCAGAGAGTGCGAGTTGGTAGTTTAGGGAAGGTTGAGCCACTGTTGTGGGGACTGCAACCCAAATAATACCGATGACGACACCGAAACCATTGACGATCGCGATCGCAATATATCGAACCCAGCGCATATAGTTTATCCTCAGACACGCCAATAATTCTACCTAATCTTGGGAGCAATGGGGGATTTAATTGTAAGATTTGTAGGATGGGTTTGGGCGATCGGCTTTTTTTCATGTCGAAGGACGGTTAACTCGAATCAATTTACCGTTCAAAGTATCGATCGCAGAAATAGCCTCATTAATTCGCGTCGCCAGCCTTTCAAAATTTGGGTCTTCCGTGCAAACAACAATACCACTATGGTCAGAGTTTTGAATGTGTAATCGCATGAAATGACGGCGATTTCGCGTTAAAACTGTTCGGGAATTGCTCGCAGCAAAAGCTAACACATCTTCGTCAGGAATTTGAAGATTTGCATTCCCTGCTTCCCTCGCTGTTAATACATCGTGACCCAAACCCCGCAGTAATTCTACCACTGCTAGCGGGAAGTTTTCATCTGTGTAAAAACGTGCCAACTTTTAATAAACCTCGCTTTCTTCCATAACTTCATCGTTTTCTCTAATTGCCTGTTCAATTTCCTCTGGGTAAGCATCAGCATAAGCCCACGCATTTACCAAGTCAGCGGCGGTTAGATCGGGAAATGATTCTAGGATGATAGCATCGGAAGCACCTAAACGTCGATCGCACACCAGCGACCAAACTGGTATGCGAGTATTGCCGATACAAGCATCGCCTCCGCACACGCCGGGAGTTTTTTTTATGCCTAGAGAACCGTTGGTTAAAGTTTGAGTTAGGATGCTGATTAGTTTAGCTTTATCAACCGCATTTAAGGTTAAGACTTGAGTTTCTAATTCTTGTATAGTCATAAGTGCGATCGCCGGAATATATTATCTACATTATATAGGACTCACGCATGGGGGCCCTGAAACCGGTTTTTTTTTACGAAAAGACGCGTTGCTGCCCGCATATTCGGTAAAAAACCCGGTTTCTTTGTCGGAGTGCGTCCAGGACTGTTATGGCAAATTCGCGCCATGTTTTAGCCTTCCTCAATTTATTTAATCGCTGCTTCAATTTTCTCTGGGTGTGCCTCAGCATAAGCCCAAGCATTCGCTAAATCTGCTGCACTCTAATCGGGATAGCACTTCAAAAGTGATAAACGGGTAACTACGATCGCCCAAAAATGGTATACTTTCATGATTAGTCTCCTACCTGGAAAACAACACATCACTGGTGTATAAATTATTCATTTACTCCCTTATTCCCTAAAACAATCAGCAAAATCTATGAAATCTCGCTCTTGCTGGCTAATTTTTACCGTCTTCGGACTCTCATTAACAAGCTGCGGACAGCAGAAGTCATCTCAAGAAATTCAAGCGGCGCTGCCACAAGCAGCGACAAAAGTTGCTGTAGTACAAATTAATACTTTTCAGTGGGGAATTCCTCCTAAAACTTATGTTGCAAATCAGTCGAATTTAGCAAGTCAACCAATTGCTAAAGCAAACTATACTAAACTTGAACAGTTATTGGCTGCTGGGAAGTGGAAAGAAGCAGATGAGGAAACTTATAACAAAATGTTAGAGGTGGGGGGGAAACTACAACAAGGTCACATAATTAGGGGTGAGCTAATAGCGATAGGAGATATCAGAATTTTTTCCTGTCCAGATTTGCGGGCGATGGATCGACTGTGGGTAAAATACAGTAATGGACGGTTTGGCTTTTCCGTGCAGAAGCACATCTATCAAAATCTGGGTGGCACTAAAGAGTTTAATGGACAAGTGTTATTAGCTTATTATGAAGCGGTCGGCTGGAAACAGAAAGGAGAGAAAGAAAAATGGTTGCTATACTCTCAACTAACTTTTAATAGCAATGCACCTTCAGGCCACCTGCCGGCAGGGTATAGTGCGCCGTATTGTGTGGCGAAGACGGAATGGGAAGCGAGGAGGTGCGGTGAGAGGAAGATCGAAATGGCGAGACTAGATTTATTATTTTCTCGTGCAGAAATGTGTAAAATCTAATCTATAAAGCCTTCAAATTTGGATTTAGAATTGTGAGGAAGTCAAAATCCACGAAGCCATAAAGAATGAAAGATGTGATATAATCTCAAGTAAAACTATAATTGTTTGAGCTTGGCAGTCCGCCACTTCAAATTATGAAGTCAACACAACAGTTTACAGCAATTATTGAACGAGAAGGCGACGGATATATATCCCTTTGTCCAGAACTTAATATTGCCAGCCAAGGTGACAATAGAGAAGAAGCGCAACAAAATCTGATAGAAGCGTTGAAACTATTTTTTGAGACAGCATATCTTTCTGAAGTCAAGAATCGCGTGCATAGCGATCGCCCTTAACTACAACTTACGAAAATCATACACCGCTATTGTATAAATTATTCGCAGGAATTACGCACTCAGACCAAAGAAACCGCGTTTTTTAGAGAATCGGTCGCTGTGTACGAAGTATTTCGCAAAAAACCGGTTTCTGACCGCGCACTCAGACCAAAGAAACCGGGTTTTTCAGGGAATTTGTGGCTGTATACGAAGTATTTTCGCAAAAAACCCGGTTTCTGCCTTCCCACGAGTCAGTCTTATATTCATTTAGTCGCTTTCTCCATAAATGGAAGTAAAAATCGTGAAATCGCCCTGTTATTTCCTAATTTTTATCCTTGTGGGATTATCCTTAACAAGCTGC
The DNA here is from genome assembly GCF_036704705.1 of Microcoleus sp. K1-B1. NCBI lineage: Bacteria > Bacillati > Cyanobacteriota > Cyanophyceae > Oscillatoriales > Microcoleaceae > Microcoleus > Microcoleus sp. K1-B1. Next base: position 58,146 of record NZ_JAUBSH010000035.1, read on the forward strand.
GAACAGGCGAAGTCATTTCAAGAAATAGATCGAAAATTTAAAAATAGTAATGCGATTGAACAACACAATTTTAACTTGCAAGCGGGCGATCGAACTAACAACATCCAAGCAAGTCCGAAGAGTGGGAAGTTCGATAGAACTACCCACTCACCGGAAGAAAGTGCGATCGTGTTAGGAATCTTCTGGTTTTGTTTGATGTGTTATTTATTAGTTTGGAAGTTTCGCGGGAGGGAAGAAGCTAACAAGATGCTGAGAAGAATCCGAAGAAGAGTGAAGTGAGGATAGATACTTGCTAAACCTCATTTTTTCTTAGTGCGGTTGCGTTTTCTCGATTCAGCCGCCGTATTTTTTGCTTTTTTTTGTTTTTCTTTACTTGCTTTAGATTCATTTACAGCACTACCACTTATCGGTTTGCTGGAAAATCCCGATGTATCGGAGTTTTTAGCTGCCATTATAGGAGCAATGCTAGCATTATATATCTCCTGAAATTGTGTTAGACCTTCCCCCGTACTCATATCAAACCCTGCTTGATGACCTAACGTTACAAAGGATTTGGCAAATCCAAATTTAGAGGAATCTTCCATAATCTCCTTAAATTCCGGCTCGATATCCCGCAGGTATTTGATAATTGAAGTGGCATTTCGCAGTTTAAATTCTCGCTTCAAAAATTGCCAGAACGCCAATAATTCCGGGATAGCATTTTCACCTTCTTCCGGCGAAAGCAAACTCACTTTCCTGGGAAACAACTCTTCGACTACAGTTGCCACATCTTCCGCTTTCATGCGAGGCAGCGTAAAACCTTCATAGCCGAAACCGTAATAAATGAACTGCGAGATCCAAAATCCCACGTCTGGATAAGTTTTACAGTATTCTTCTCCTTCGGGAGAATTGACAAATAGCTCGATTAGCGTTTCCTGATAATCTTCCAGGAGTGGTTCTGCTTCGTCATAATCTAGGCCATTTAGTTGGCCGATATTAAAAGGTTGATCTGACATACTTGAAAAGTTTTTAATTTAATTGACGTTAGCTCTAAGGTTAGTACAATTTTTGCATTTCTATTAATTCTTTAGGATTTCATTATATTTAAAAAATCTCCGATCGCAGGTATATTTGACTAGCACCGATCGCCCGTGACTATTTAAACCAAGCTAGCATTGTATAGGGCGATCGCCCGTCTCCACCGAACAGCGAAAGATGGGATATAATCTCAAGTAAAACTATAATTGTTTGAGCTTGGCAGTCCGCCACTTCAAATTATGAACTCAACACAAGAGTTTACAGCAATTATTGAACGAGAAGGCGACGGATATATATCCCTTTGCCCGGAACTCGATATTGCCAGCCAAGGTGACAATATAGAAGCAGCGCGACGAACGAAATCTGATCGAAGCGTTGGAACTATTTTTTGAGACAGCAGATCCTTCTGATGTCAAAAACCGGCTGCATAGCGATCGCCCTTAACTACAACTTACGAAATATTTTCATAATAACGTTGAATCTGATCTGCAAAAACCGGAACTTCTTCCCTCAACCTGACAAGTAATTCATCAACTGTCAGGGGTGGATTTTTCAAATCCTCAACTTGTTGGCTGACTACATTAGCCATCAAATCCGGTGCAACCTCATAAAGACGATTCAGAAAAACATCGGGGTGCATAGCCGTAATTGCCCAAGGATTTAAAGACTCTCGTGGAAAATCTCTCAGGTTGGATGTAACAATAACTTGAGCTTTAGCAACTACCGCAGCCGCAGCGACATGGCGATCGCCTGGATCGTTAGTCATCTGTTCAATCACATTCTCTGGAACTTCAACCATTGCATTAGGAAAAGCTTCTTTAAGTGCAGCCTCAAAACGCGCCGCCCTCTCACTTTTCATCCTTCCAGTATTAACAAGATTGCGAGTTGCACCGTCTAAAATTTCTTGCGACCAATATAAATCATACAACCCAATCTCCGCAGCACGAAAGAGCGTATCACGCAAGTGCATAGGAAATATCACGCAGGAATCCAAAACTACAGGATAAGGAATCAACCTGCTAGCTGTATACTCTAGTCTCATGCAATTCCTCTTCTTGGCTAAACTCAGCTAATTCCTTGAGAATTTCACGGCGCTTAACACTACGCTGCTGTTTATAGGCGATCGCACTTGCCAAACTTATCCGCCGCTGGTTTCCTACTTTTCCATAGGCAATTTCCCCATCATCGAGCAATTTGACTACAAATTGTGGCGACACATTGAGCAAAGTCGCAGCTTCTTCAACAGTCATATCTTGCTCAATTGGCACTAAAGACACTGCTTTACCAGCCGCCATTAAATGTGCAGATTGACACAACAATTGATAGAGGGATTCAGGAAGTGCGATCGCTTCCCCGCCAACTTCCACCAATTTTACTTTGGATGTCTCAGCATCACCATTTTCTGTCTTGAGACATAGCATTTTCTCCAACAATTTGATAGCTATTGTTTCTTCCTCAGTCGGTAAAACTGGATCTAGGAGTATTTTTTGCCTGTTCATGGAAATGTTTCCTGAATTGGTTTAATGCTATTATAGTATATTGAATTTATTAATGACCGTTAATGCCTGACTTAGAAAAAGGTCTAGCCGCTTTTAATAACCAAGATTATACCCAAGCCTTTACCTTGTTAAAACCACGAGCAGAACAAGGAAATGCCGAATCCCAGTGCATAATTGCCAGTATGTACCATTTAGGATTAGGTCGAGAAAAGATGATATTAGAAGCAATTAAATGGTACATCAAATCCGCTGAGCAAGGCTATGGTGTTGCCTCAAACAACTTAGCAGGAATTTATCTTTGCGGTGCTGATGGTGTAGCAGCCGATCGCACTGAAGCAGAAAAATGGTTTCAAAAAGCCAGAGAACAAGGATTTTCACATACACCGATTTCCAGTGAATATGTGAACCAAGCTAGCATTGCATAATATCAAGTCCGGTGGCATCCTTCTAGCATGGGGGGCGGGTTTACGAGATTATTAATTTTAGTCAATTATTGTTGGTAAAACCCGCCCCTACAACATTGCAAATCAACCAGACACAATCAAAAACAACCCCAAAACAAAAACCCGGTTTATCCAATAAACCGGGCTCAATTATCAGCGTTAATCCGCGTTCATCTGCGGTTGCAAAATCCTACAACTGCTTCACCTCAGAAACCAATTTCGCAACCACATCCTTAGCGCTACCAAACAACATCATCGTCTTATCCTTGTAGAACAACTCATTATCTACACCCGAAAAACCAGCACTCATCCCGCGCTTAATTACGATCGTATGCTTGGCCTTATCAACCTCCAAAATCGGCATCCCGTAAATCGGGCTCGCCGTATCGTGACGCGCCGCCGGATTCACCACATCATTCGCACCAATCACCAACGCCACATCCGTTTCTTCAAACTGCGGATTGATGTCATCCATATCGTACAACTGCGGATAAGGCACGTTTGCTTCCGCCAACAGCACATTCATGTGCCCCGGCATCCGCCCAGCCACCGGGTGAATCGCGTATTTCACGTCAACACCCATTTTTTCCAAACCGTCGGCTAACTCGCGCACAGCGTGCTGTGCTTGCGCTACAGCCATCCCGTAACCGGGAATAATTACAACCGATCGCGCATAACCCAACATCATCGCACTTTCTTCGAGATTGATGCTGCGAACAGTTTTGTCGATCGCACCACCAGCAGCCCCAGCAGCAGCCCCAGCACTAGCACCACCGCTACCAAAGGCGCTAAACAGCACACTAGAAAGCGATCGATTCATCCCCTTGCACATGATTTGCGTCAAAATAATCCCCGACGCGCCCACCAATGCACCAGCGATAATCAGCATATTGTTCATCAAAATGAACCCAGCCACACTCGCCGCAATCCCCGAATAAGAGTTAAGCAGCGACACCACCACGGGCATATCGCCACCGCCAATCGGGAGCACAAACATGATTCCCAGAATATTGGAAATCGCCACCAAACCCAGGAATACCGGCACATCCTCCGGGTTAAACAGCATATAACCGCTGCCGGCTAAAAGTGCGATCGCCAGCATGGCATTAAACGGCTGTTGCAGCGGAAACGTCATTGGCGCACCCGGTAGCAATTCTTGCAGTTTCGCAAACGCCACAAGGCTACCAGTGAAAGTAATTCCGCCAATGAGCACACCCAAAAGGATCGTGATTGTCGCGTCTGGAGTTGGCGATTCCGGGATGCTGAGATAGCGCCAGAATTCGCCCACAGCAACGAGTGCAGAAGCCGCGCCCCCGAAACCGTTAAGCAAACCCACCATCTGTGGCATATCCGTCATCGCGACGGTTTTCGCCATAATTGTTCCCAAAATGGAACCGATGATGATTCCGACAGCAATCAATTCGTAGCTGATGACTTGCTTTTCCAGCAACGTACCGACGATCGCAATTAACATCCCGATCGCAGCTAACACATTCCCTTGACGCGCAGTTGCAGGGGAACCCAACTGTTTCAAACCGATAATAAACAAAGATGCGGCAACTAAATAACCTAGTTGAATGCCACTGGGCAGAAAATCGCTCACGCTTTAACCTCTTTTTTCTTGAACATTTGCAGCATTCGATCGGTTACTAAGAAACCGGCGACAACGTTAATTGTGGCCAGGGCGATCGCGATCGTCCCCAAAATCGAAGTAACAGTCACATTGCCTTGGCCTGAAATCAGAATTGCACCTAAAACCGCAATTCCCGAAATCGCATTCGAGCCCGACATCAAAGGTGTGTGCAGCGTCGGCGGGACTTTATTAATTACTTCAAATCCCACAAACGACGCCAGAGTAAACACCACTAAACCTGCAATCAATCCTTCTGCCATAACAATTGGTAATTGGTAATTGGAAATAACTCGTTCCCGGTTGCGTCCGCCAGTCCCCAGTTGCGTTCCCCAGTCCGCCAGGGAATGAATTCCCTGGCTAATAGCCAAAGTCCTCTTCAGAGGACTAAGGAGTTCTTCAGTCCTCTTCAGAGGACTTAAGCTTTGAGGCAGGGGTTTCAACCCTTGCCGGACTATCGGACTAAGGAGTTCTTCAGTCCTCTTCAGAGGACTTAAGCTTTGAGGCAGGGGTTTCAACCCTTGCCGGACTCTGGCTTGTAACGATAGAATCTAACTGACGGCTGAAGCCTGAGCCGTCAAAGCATCGCGAACTCGCTGATTGCTAATCTCACCATCGCGGGCAACACAAGCACCAGCAATGATATCGTCTTCAAAATTCAAATTGAGTTCCTTATCCTTCACCATCAACTGAAGTAAAGCCGAGATATTCTTCGAGTAAGTTTCGCTAGCGTGGACAGGCATCGACGAGGGCACATTAATCGGGCCGATGACATTAACGCCGTTCCATTCAACATCTTTCCCCGCTTCCGTGCATTCGCAATTGCCGCCTTGTTCGCCCGCGAGGTCAACAATTACCGATCCGGGCTTCATTTGAGAAACCATTTCTCTAGTAACTAAAATAGGTGCTTTTCTGCCGGGAACTTGAGCCGTTGTAATCACTGCATCGGAAGCGCTGACGTGTTGGGTGAGCACTTGGCGGGTGTATTCTTTGGCGGCTTCTGATAGCTCTTTAGCATAACCTCCGGCGGCGACGGTTTCTTCCTTGAGTTCGACATCAAGGAATTTAGCGCCCAAACTTTGCACTTGTTCTTTTGTTTCCGGGCGGATGTCGAAAGCTTCGACTACCGCACCCAAACGACGCGCCGTAGCGATCGCCTGCAAGCCCGCAACGCCCACACCCATTACCAATATTTTCGCGGGGCGAATCGTACCCGCCGCCGTTGTCAGCATTGGGAAATATTTGGGCAAAGCAGCGGCTGCGATTAGTACCGCTTTGTAACCGGCAACGTTGCCCTGAGATGACAGTGCATCCATGCTTTGAGCCCGGCTGGTGCGCGGGATCATTTCCATGCTGAAGGCCGTTACTTTGCGATCGGCTAAATGCTGCACTAAAGCTGGATCTCCCAGAGGATTCAAAAATCCGATGAAAACGCCTCCTTCCCGGAGTTGATGAACTTCTGATTCTTGCAAGGCCCCGATTTTCACGACGACATCGGCTTCGCCCCACAGCCTAGCGGTATCGGCGACAACCTGAGCTCCCGCTTCTTCGTAAGCAAGATCCGAGAAAAAGGATTTTGCCCCCGCACCGGCCTCAACCCAAACTTCGACCCCCTGTTTGACTAATCGGGCTACAGCGTCGGGTACTAAAGCCACCCGGCGTTCTCCTGCTGCTATTTCTTTTGCGATCGCTAATTTCATACACTCTCCTTATTTAAGCCTTCCTAGGACGGTTGAAACCGCGCCTACACAGACAAAACCTGCCTCCGCAGGTTTCTTGAAGTGCGATTTTTAATCGCCCCATGCCTTGCTTTACATTGAAGCAGCCGTTCCCCTAAACTTGTCTCGTTGATACTAAAGCCGATCGCCCAAATTCGACCCGTATCTTTAACTTATCTTATACATTCAAATTCGCTAAATTGTTAAGTTGGCCACCGATTATGATATAATTTTATGTCGCCTAACTCTGTAGTTTGAATGTCAGTTATCAGTATTACGCAAAAATTACGCAAAAAAAAGTGACCTCAGCCGGCGATCGCTCGCCCTCATCAAATTGCTGAGACATTCGATATATTGTAGGCACGATCCCAAATTTCGGGCGAGCAATATTTAAGGTTCACCAAGAGTTTAATTAGAGGAGTTGTTATGCGACGATTATTTTCAGCACTAGCGGTTACAGGTTGCTTGGTGGCTGGATTACCCGCCATCAGTTTAGCCCAGTCGATGCCAGGATTCACGATTTTCGGCGGCCCCGAGCGCGCCAACCAATTAAGCTATCGCTTGGATTACGGCAAAGCGGGGATGAGCGGCGATAGATATCGGCTGCGAATTCCTTCCAAGAAAGTAAGTTTGGCGATCGCCCAACTCAACATATCCTATCCAGACTACTACAAAGGCGAATTTGACCAAAAAGACATTAAAGTGCGCGTCAAAGACAAAACAATAGAATTGCAAGAAGTCATCTGGGACAAAGAAAATCGTTTCATAGAAATTTATCCCAAAGATCCAATTGCCGCCGGCAACAATGTTGAGGTTGTACTCTCCAACGTCAGAAACCCATCTCCCGGCGGAATGTACCATTTTAACGTTCGCATCCGCACCCCTGGAGACGTTCCCTTGCTGCGTTACCTCGGTACTTGGCTGTTGAGCATTGATTGAGGGAAGGGTTGGGGTTCGGGGAACGAATTTCTCGTTTCCAGTCTCTAGCGTGCCTGTATGTAACAACGGGCGAAAGATCGATCCCGCACTCAAGCGATCGCCACAGTTAAATTTAACTGTGGCGATCGTTTTGCTACGCGCAAAAATTTAACAATACTCAAATCCTGGTTTTCGGGAGTTGTAAAATAGAACCTCCGGCTCATATCGCAATTGTCAAGGATTCGTAAAATAAGTTTAGGGGCAGTCCCCCGATGGTTGCCCTTCGCTAATTAGGGGTACAGGGGCGCTACCCCTAAAAAATGTTTACCAATCAAATAGGATTGCTCTAGCCGCACTCTCGCATGAATCTACTAGCAAAAATCAAAACAATACAACTTCCTCCAGCGCTGCGAGCGAGAAATTATCGCCTGTTTTTTGCAGGACAAGGCATCTCCCTAATTGGCAATTGGATGACGCAAGTCGCTACTGTTTGGCTTGTCTACAATTTGAGCGATTCACCTTGGATGCTCGGTGTGGTGGGATTTACAAGTCAAATCCCCACATTAATTTTACTGCCTTTTGCAGGAGTTTTAATCGATCGCTGGAACCGCCACCGAGTCCTAATTGCCACTCAAATATTAGCAATGGTTCAATCCTTAGCGCTAGCATTTTTAGCCCTAACAGGAGTCGTTAACATTTGGCAGATCGTGGTACTGAGTTTCTTTCAAGGCGCAATTAACGCCTTTGACGCGCCGGCACGGCAAGCTTTTGTACCGGAACTTGTAGAAAAGAAAGAAGATTTAGCAAATGCGATCGCCCTCAACGCTTCCATGTTCAACGGCGCCAGATTAATCGGCCCAGCAATAGCAGGTTTGCTGATAGCTACAGTCGGCCCAAGTTATTGCTTTCTCATTGACGGACTCAGCTACATCGCTGTAATTGCAGGCTTATTAGCGATGCAGATCAAAGCCCGTAAAATTGCCGCAACTAATACCAAACCCTTACAAAGATTAAAAGAAGGATTCGTTTATGCCTTCGGGTTCCCCCCGATTCGAGCAATTTTACTGCTATTAGCATTAGTCAGTTTTGCCGGAATGTCCCATACAGTTTTAGTCCCAATTTTTGCTACCAAAATTCTGCAAGGCGGCCCACAAACTCTAGGCTTTTTGATGGCATCTTCGGGAGTCGGAGCCTTTGCGGGGGCGATTTATTTGATTTCTCGCAAAAGTATAGTTGGCCTCGGCAAATTGATTGCGATGTCACCGGCAATTATGGGATTCGGACTGATAGGTTTTGGTTTGTCCCGCATCTTGTGGCTGTCATTAATCATGATGTTGTTTGTGGGGTTTGGTTTCATTATCCAATTTGCAGGAGGAAACACATTTTTGCAAACAATTGTGGAAGACGACAAACGCGGAAGAGTGATGAGCATATACACGATGGCATTTTTTGGAGTGACACCGTTTGGGAATTTAGTTGCCGGCGGATTGGCAAATTATATCGGCGCTCCCAATACAGTCATCATTGGAGGTATAATTTGTGTTTTAGGCTCGATAGTTTTTACCAAACAGTTGCCAGCTTTAAAAAACATAGTCCGACCACTTTATCAAAAAATGGGTTTAATTCCGCAGTAGCGATTTAGCGTAAAATCACAAATGCCAACATTAAACAACATTCCCACAGCTAATATCTGACTGTATCTCTAGCAATCCTCAACAATTTGTAAATTTCTCCTGGCGGGGTGACAACTCCGCCGCAACCGAGATAGAGTGAGGTGTTGACCAACTTGTGGTAAAAAAAGATAGGTC
>NZ_JAUBSH010000036.1:0-66294 GCF_036704705.1 Microcoleus sp. K1-B1
GATTTTGGCGTTGGGAATCAGCGCTACTGCCCTTGGACGCAATGTAAGACCAAAACGGTATGGACGCAAGTCTACTACTGTAGAGGCTGTTGCGGTTGAATTGGGAAGCCCGCGTTCTATCTGTACTCAGATGAACGTCGGGTAATTCACAGAGAAGCAAGACCGATGCAGAAATACCTCCTAAGAGTTTTGCGATCGCCCCTAGCTTCAGGTACGATTCTTGTTAATTATTGCGCTTCGCTCAGGAGAAAAAATTTATGCCAGATATGTCCGGTCAAGACCCCTCGGAAATTAAAATGGCGACGGTTCATGAAGAAGAAAAAGGCGCAACGTTTAACGGTACGGTCATCCTTGCTATCGATGTCGATGGTGCTGGGGAAGTCCTTTTCTTCAGAGACTTTTTGATTGAAGATTATAAAGGCGAACTTACCGCTTATCTGGCAACAGATGGCAATATAACGAAAAGCATTGATTTAGGCGAACTTAACCATAAGAGCGGCAGCTTTAAGCTGCCAATTCCGCTGGGGACGGATACATCACCCTACAATACAGTCGTGCTGCGCGACGAAAAAAGCAAGAAAAAAGTTGTGACGATCGAGCTGTAAAATTTGCAATTTAGCTCGTAGTTGGGCCAAACTCCTTAGCGCAGCCCTCGAAGAGGATCGCCCTCTTTTTCCTGAAGTACGCGCGAGCGAAGCTATCCCGTAGGGAATCGCTCTTAAATTAAGGTGCGTCACTTTCGATCGAACGGCGAAGTTTTGCGCTCGCTCGTAAAGTGATGCACCCTAATTTTTAAAATGGAATCGGATCGTAATCGGGATTTTCCGGTTCGTTAGAGGAACCCGACTGGCGATCGGACTCAGAATTTGAAGACTGATGCGAGTTCCAATCCGAACTAGACGTGCGATTAGGGCCGCTTGGAGCGCTATTAGAACTGCGGTTCCGCGAGCCTAAAGGTACTACATTGCTCGGCACATTAGCCGGGGCGGTGTCGCGAATTTGAGCCGGTTCGGGGGCGGTTCTAGCTGCGGGAGCCGAACTCATTGCATCAGCCCCGACACTGTAAATCCTTTGAGCTGTCAGTTCAGCGCGCTTTTCTTTAATACCATCTCTTTCGATCGTATTCATGCTCAGCCGTCCCTCAATAATCACGCGATCGCCCTCGTGATATTTTTCGTGAATTTCTTGAGCAAAATTGCCCCATCCTATCACTTTCAAATGTTCTGGCGGATCTTCTGGTTTTGGGCCAGGAAACTGCACCAACATCTCAGCGATTTGAAGTTGATTGTCAGGAGTATAACGTAGTTGCGGTTGTTGAATTATTTCCGCCATCAAAATGCAGCTATTCATCTGTTATCTGTGCGTAATTGGGAATGGGGCATCGGGAATGGGGGATCGGGAATGGGGCATCGGGGATTGGGAATTGGCCAAACGGGGAATTCGGGATTGAGAATTGAGCATGAACTTTCAAGTAAAAAGGTAAAACTTAAAATAACGCATTTTATTTTTTTACTTTTGCATTACCAATTCCCCATTGCCAATGCCCAATGCCCAATTCCCAATTCCCAATTCCCGATTACACGTTACCAAATTTATCTTGGAGAACCGCCGCCTCGGCTTGACTGACAAAATCGTGAACGAGGGCGCGGTACTCCTTCAACGTTTCAGATACCCAATCTCGATCCTCACTGTTGGCGAAGATATGAACGGTCGGTTCACTAGCATCGGGTAAAACTAATACCCAATTGTCGTCGCTGTAGTTAAAAATCTTCACTCCATCTAATAATTCTAAACGATCGGGCGAATGAGTTTCTACTAAATGTCGCATCAGCGAACCCTTGATAGTCCAAGGACAGCGGACGCTGTAACTGCGGTGGGTGATGCGGGGAAGTTCCGCCTTGATCTGTCCGAGCGATCGCTCCTGAATCGTCATCATTTCTATCACTTTAGCAATGCAGAACATTCCGTCAAATCCGGGATGCAACTGCGGGAAAATAAAACCCATAAGGCCGCTGCCGCCCAAAACCACATTCGGGTTCCTGTTAGCGGCTTCCATCAAAGCAGTTGGGTTCGCCTTCGTGCGGATTACCTTGCTTTGATAGCGTCGGGCGATCGCCTCCACCGCAGAAGACGCATGAACCGGCACTACTACTGTACCTTTGGGATGAGAAGTCAGCATCAAATTTACCATCAACGCCGTCAGCATTTCCCCACGAATCGCTATCCCAGACTCATCTACCAAAATGAGCTGTTCGCCGTTAGCCGATACCTGGACTCCAAAATTAGCGCTGAGTGCTTTCACCACCCGGCCGAGTTGGTCAAGCAAATATTCCCGTTCCCCGTTGCTTAGAGAAGTCTGCTTGAGACTGGCATTCAGTACCACCGCATCGCAGCCGAACTTGGCAAGCATTTGGGGCAAAATTGCTCCAGAAACCGCGTAAACGTAATCGATTACCACCTTAGTATTGCTGTAGCGTATTGCCTCAACATTCATCTGCCGCTCAAAAATGCGGTTGTAAACATCGAGAGCTTGGTTAAAGTACGTCATCTCTCCAATTTCGGGAATTAGAGCTCGCCGCAAATCTTCCTTAAAATAAGCCCCCTCGATTTTTTTCTCAGCTCCTTTAGTAATATTGATGCCTTTGATATCGAAGAATTCAATTAAAATGTGGTCGGAGCGATCGGGCGAAATGCGAACATGAATGCCGCCAGCAATGGATATCGTAGACGAAACCGTGCGCGCGATCGGAATTGCCGTCGATTCCAAATTGATCACATTAATTCCCACCGACATCAAACCCGCAATCAAAGACCTAGAAACCATCCGCGAAATGCTCCGCTGGTCACGAGAAACCGATACCGCAGTCCCCGGTTTCAAAGTCGAGCCATAAGCCGCGCCCAATTTCACTGCAAATTCCGGGGTAACATCCACGTTTGCCAGTCCTTGAACGCCACGCTGACCAAACAAATTCCGCTTAGCTTGTTCTCCCCAAATTAAATTTTGATTTAACAGAGCGCCGGATTCAATATTTTTGCTCGGCCAGACGCGCACACTCGGCCCCACTTGTGCTTCTTCTCCCACGATGGACATTGAACCGACGACAGCACCTTCGAGGACGTGAGCGCGCCTGTCTACACGGGTACTCCGGCAAATCACGCAGGCCCTAAGATGAGCGTCTTCACCGACAATTGCTCCGTTCCAGACGATGGGACGTTTGAGGTTGGCGTCGGCCCCGACTGTCACGTTATCTCCGATCACAGTACCTGCATCGATTTTAACTCGGGCTCCTATTCGGCAATTGTTGCCGATCATGGCCGGTACTTCGATGATCGCGCTATCGTCAATAAAAGTATTCTGACCTACCCAAAGTCCCGATCGAACTTCGTTGTAGTAGCTCAAATCCAGTTTGACCTTGGCCCGCAGCGCGTCGTACTGAGATTCCCGGTAAACATCTAGCTGGCCGACATCGCACCAGTAACCCTCGGCGATGTAGCCGTACATCGGCTCGTTTTTTTCCAGTAGCAGGGGAAACAAGTCTTTCGAGAAGTCGCACTCCTGATTTACCGGCAGGTAATCCAAGACTTCGGGTTCTAAAATATAAATGCCGGTATTGATAGTATCGGAGAAAATTTCGCTGCTAGAAGGCTTTTCCAGAAAGCGACTGATGCGGTAATTTTCCTCGGTAATGACGACGCCGAATTCCATCGGGTTGGGAACGCGAGTTAAAATTAACGTGGCTTTGGATTGCTGGCTGCGGTGAAATTTGATCGCTGCCGTTAAGTCGAAGTCTGTGATGCTGTCGCCGCTGATGACCAGAAAAGTGCGATCGAGCAGTTCAGCAATATTTTTGACGCAACCAGCCGTACCCAGCGGTTGGTCTTCCTCCACAGCGTAAGTCATTTGAACGCCAAACTCTGTCCCGTCAGTAAAATATTCGCGCATGACATCGGGAAGGTAGTGCAGCGTCGCAATAATTTCCGTAATCTGATGCCTTTTTAGCAAATTAATAATGTGTTCTGCGATCGGGCGATTCAGAATCGGCACCATCGGTTTGGGCAAATCGCACGTCAGGGGTCTGAGCCTCGTTCCCGATCCCCCAGCCATCAGCACTGCACGCATAAAATCCTCCTTGCTTAGAAAGCTCTCTACCGCTATTGTCCGCTAGAAAAAGTTTGCCTGCTGTAATTCGTCGGCCACCAGCAATCAGTTTTTACTTAAATATCTTCGAGTAGTCACACGTCTGGTAAATCCCGTTCGGCCAGGCCGTCCCCCAACAGCAACCGATTTCAACCGAATTAGAACTTGCGGCATCGCACCAATCCCCCGGTCGAGCTCGGATTTGTAGGGGATGTTGGCTAATACCAGTTAAAAAAAAGAATCCAACTGTAGGCCCGTGCTCGAAACCCTTATCTCATCAGTCATTCCCAATTCTTTAATTCTTCACTTATTCAATCTTATAAGTCCTCAGAACGATCGACTTTTGGCAGAAGTCCCTTCTGGCTTGCTCGGTGAAAGCTATTTCGGGGGTGTTATTTTTAAGTTTGTGGCCAGCGGGGATTTTGCAGTCTCTTTCTGAAGGTGGAATTACTACAGCTATCGGTGTGCCTTGGCGTCTGATAAATGATAGATTAAGGGTAGCGCTTTGACTAGCTGACCCAAAATCCTATCCATTGCTTAGGGGTTTTTTAAATGAGTACGTTAATTAGCTTGGCATTGCTGATCGCTTACGGTGGCGGTATTTGGAAATTTTGGAATGGTTTCGATCGCACTAACTTCGATCGAAGTTTTGTAAATCGCCTGAAGCTCTCGCTGCTCTGGCCCGCGTTAATTTTTAATAAGCCTTACCGCCAAAACTTTACAAAAGCTCTCAAAGCTTCTAAAAGGTAATTCAAGAATGTCTAAAAAGTCCGAACGCCCAGCAAGTACAAGCGAGCAAACTTGGTTTGCCAAAGGCAAATCAGATAGCTGGCAAGTTTTACTATCGCAGGTTGCTGCCCGGTTCGATCGCGAATACCGAGGAGAAGCTTTCGCTTTACCCGAAGAAGTCGAAGCAATGCCGATTTTCCTAGAATCTGTTGCAGGAACTCTCCAAGAAAAAACAGTTTCTCCCTTCTGGAAAATTGCCAAACCTCAAAAAAATCAGCGCTGTTTAGACATTGGCTGCGGAGTCAGCTTTCTGATCTACCCTTGGCGGGATTGGGAAGCATATTTTTACGGTCAAGAAATCAGCAGCGCAGCGCGAGACGCCTTAAACGCTCGCGGCCCTCAGCTCAATTCTAAGCTGTTCAAAGGCGTAGAATGGGCCCCCGCTCACCAGTTAAATTACGAAGAGGCTCAGTTCGATTTATGCCTCGCTACAGGCTTTAGCTGTTACTATCCCATAGACTATTGGAATATTGTCATGGGAGAAGTAAAGCGGGTACTAAAACCGGGCGGTCATTTTGTTTTTGATGTCCTCAACCCCAATGCTCCTTTAGCAGAAGATTGGGCAATTTTGGAAACTTATCGAGCCGGCGAAGTATTTTTAGAGACAATAGAAGATTGGGAAAAAATGATTAAAGCTGCGGGCGCTAAGGTAGTAAAAAAGCAAAGTGGCGACTTATTTCAAATGTATAAGGTTCAATACAATTGAGAGGTTAAGAGGAATAGGTAATTAACTTTGTAGTCAAAACTTCAATCGCCCAAAGCCTGGTCTGGCGGACGAAAAACAACTCCATTCTTAGTTGATAAAGTAGGGTGCGTCAGCAAGTAGAAATTAGTTTGAAAAGCAACAAATATTCAAGCTGATGCACCCTACTAACTACTAACTCACAAGAGTGAAACAAGCAGATTGGATATTACCTATTCCCAATTGCCAATTATCGATTCCCAATTACGGATGCCCATTTAATTTTCGGTAGAAGCAGGAGATGGCGCTGCTTCCGGCGATGGTGACGGCGACACTTCGGCAGCAGGAGATGGCGCTGCTTCCGGCGACGGTGACGGCGACACTTCGGCAGCAGGAGATGGCGACACTTCCGGGGCAGGAGATGGTGCAGCTTCGGGCTGCGGGGACTCTTCGGCGGCAGGAGATGGTGCGGCTTCGGGCTGCGGGGACTCTTCGGCGGCAGGAGATGGCGCTGCTTCGGGCTGCGGGGACTCTTCGGCGGGTTGCGGTTGAGGAGAAGGCGACTGTTCCGCGGCTGGTTTCGGTTCAGGCGAGGGCGACGGTTGAGCCGTGGGCTTGGGTGCGGGTGGCGATGGTTGGGCCCCTGGCTGCGGTTTGTTTGAGGGGGCCGGCGGCTTCTCAAACTGCGGTTTCACTTCAGTAGGCGCTGGGGAGGGCGGCTGGGCTGTTGGTCTGCTGGGCGCTGTGGGGGCGGGCGCTGGCTGCTGGCCTGGTGGGTTGGGCCTGGTTGGGGTGACAGGAATGCCACTACAAAGTTTTTCGTCGTACTTAAACTCGACAGCCAGTTGGTAAAGCTTGTGCGTGCTGGCTGCTTCAAATGTTAGAGAAGGGCTAATAATCGCAATTTTAGCCGCATTATCGAGAATAGCGTAACCCGTGGGGACGATCGGCTGTGGCTCGGCCTTGAGCAATCCTTGAGGGCTGACAACTGCTCCAAAAACTGCTCTTCCTTGGAGTTTTTGCGAACAAGCTGTTACGGGATAAGGGACGTTCACAGGAGTCGGGTTCGTCATTTCCAAGTCAGGATAAGCCTTTTTGAATTTATCAAACAAAGCAACATAGGTCTGTCCAGCCGCCAGCAGTGTCTCTCTGTCGGTGGGTAAGTTTGAACCCGGTTGTCCCGACTGTCCTAGCTGTCGCTGTCCCTCTTCAAATTGTTGTCTCCTGATTCTTTCTTCGGGAGTTTCTGCGATGAGATTCCTTTTATTGGGATCTTTTTGAGTCAATTTTGGTACTCCATCGGGTCCCACATTCCTGCCAATTGGGAATTCCGGGGTAAAGACTGGAGCTCCGTCTGGAAATAGTGGCAGTCCGCCTCTACTGGCTATGATCTTTTTGAGCGCCTCTGCTTCGTCTTCCGAGCCGCCGCCGGGAATCTGGGGCGCTTCTGGCAGCGATGGTGGTGGCGGGATATTGCGATCGAAATTACCAGGTAAAGGTGGGAAAAGGAAACCGCTGGGAGGTACGGGTGGGACGAAAGTGGGTATTGGCTGCGAGGGGGCTCTGACTGTTGGGGATGGAGTTTTGGGAGGTGGCGGGGCTATTGGGGCCGTGAAGGGCGGGAGAGGGGAAGGAGGGAGAGGGGAAAAGAATCCAGGAGGGGGCATTCCCGGCGGCATGGCGGGCAAGTTGATGGTATCGGGTGCGGGGGGCAAGGGCGGGGCTAACTTTGGCCCTGGCCGAAGGGGAACTGGTGCGATCGAAAATGGCGTAAATCGGGTATTAGACGGTTTCGGTGGTATGGTTTGTGGCAGGCGGCCGGCTTCTGCGGGAGTTAGTTCTACTAAGCCGACAGAACCGGGGATATTTTTTGAGGAATTTCCACCATAAAATATGTTTGAGAGCGTCGGGGCGGTTGCTCCGAGGACTCCGTGCAGGCCCACAGAAGCTAGGGCGGCCCACCAAAAAGGCTGGCGCAGGGGTTCGGAAAGGGTGTTTGCTAGGGAGGAAGAGTCAGTCATTTAAATTTTTGATTTTAGATTTTAGATTTTAGATTGGGGGATTGGGGGATTGTTAGATTTTAGATTTTAGATTGGGGGATTGAGTGATTGGGGGATTGGTAATTTATATTGTTGTGGTTGTGATTGAGTGTGAATTCGTTTGAATGAGGAGAGGTTGGGAATTCAAAGGTATAATTTTAGCACGGTCGGTATCGAAATTGCCCGATCGACTTTTATTAAGTTTTCGCGACCCTCACATCAAGCACTCAAGCGTAGAAACCGGGTTTTTTGGCGGGTTCAACGCTGTAATAGCAACCGCCAATAGGGTGAGGACGTTGTTAATTGCTGAAACCATTGTTTTTCTTGCCTAATGCCTTTGGCCGAATCCTATACGCGGTTTCTCAGTGATTGTTGAGAATGGTGAGCGGGGCGTCAGGCGGCCCGGACTGGGGCGAGCAAAAAAACAGACTGCACCGCTGCTATACCGTCTTTTTCCGGGATCTGGAGCGCCACTAATTTATTAAACACGATCGATCCGTTCGATCGACGCCTGTTTCCAATTCGGTTACACAACCGGATTCATCCGTGGAAGTAATTATTCAATCAATCCCAAATCCCAAATCCCAAATCCCAAATCGATGGATTCACCAGCGATAGCGGTAATTTTTAAAAGGAGCTCCCTCAATGGTGAGCAAGTCGATGGGATAAATTGGAGCGCCGCTTGCCATATATTGAAACATTTCTCGAACTTCCTCTCCCCGCAACGACAACTGGTCTAGTTCCTTGAGAGAATACCAGCCCGCGCACAAAGTATGCTCATCCGGCTTACTCTTGGGTGGCGTCTTATCTTGTGGACGTGCCACAAAAATGACTCGGAGGCGCACATTGCCCCTAGGCATCACTGTGTGTTCTACCCGGAGAATTCCCTCAACGATGATGGAAATGCCCGCTTCCTCAAGGGTATTACGCATAGCAGCTTCGAGCAAAGTTTCCCCTTTTTCCACTCGCCCTGCTGGGAGATACCACTGCTGCTCGTACTTGCGCTCTTGTACCAGTAGAAAACGGTCTTCTAAGTGAACGACAACTAGGGTAAAATACCATGTTTGAATCGGCTCGCGAGCCATAGAAGTAGATATTCCCTAAGCAAAAGGTTTAACGAGTGGCAGATGTTAGCAATCCAAAGGATGCTTCGGCAAGTGTCTTTTAACTTGAAAAACAGATCGTAGCACTCCGGCCGCAAAATCTAAAATCTAAAATCTAAAATCTAAAATTGACAATGCCCTTACCAACCGTGATTTTACCAGGATATTTTGCTGCTGCTTCCGACTATCGCGAATTAGAAAAGTCTCTGGTCGATCGAGGTTTCCCAACAGTAACAGTGCCTCTGGGCAAGGGAGATTGGTTGCCGACTTTTGGTGGGCGGTCGATGGTGCCAATTTTGCGACAGCTCGATCGCACTGTCAAACAAATGTTACAGCAATACGGCGTTCCCCAGATCAATCTCGTCGGTCATTCCGCCGGCGGCTGGATTTCTCGCATCTATTTGGGCGAAAAGCCTTACACGATTCACGGCGACGTGCTTGAGGACGCAGGTTTGTGGGAAGCTCACCCCTGTGTGAATACTTTAATCACTTTAGGCACGCCGCACGTCTCTCAAGAGCGCTGGACGCGCAAAAATCTAGATTTTGTGAAAATTCACTATCCGGGGGCTTTTCACCCGCAGGTGCGCTACGTGTGCGCTGCTGGGAAGGCTGTTTTTGGCAAGCGCGGTTTTGGGACTTGGCTGGCCTATAAAAGTTACGAGTTGACTGTGGGGAAGGGCGAAACTTGGGGAGATGGAATTACGCCGGTGGAAGCTGCTGTTTTGGACGGGGCAGAAAATCTGGTGTTGGAGGGGGTTTGGCATTCGCCTCGTTCTCCGGGGCAGTGGTACGGTTCGCCGGAGGTTTTGCCAACTTGGATTGGGTATTTGCGTTAGAAACGAACCGCAAAGACGCGAAGGAAGAAGCAGAAGGTTTAAGGGGCGTATTTAGTTATAATTTGATATTACGAGCGAGTTTAGTGCGGCAAAAATCGCCCCCACGATGTTATGTTTGCTTAAATTTTTATCGCTAACTGAATAGAGTGAAAAAATATTTTATGTGGCATCATCGGTAAGATTCAGAAGTCACGGCGAACCACACAATCAAATTCTACGTTGGCTGGGGTGGAATTGGGCGACAATGCTACTGTGCGCTTGGACGCAGATAACGAATTTCAGCCGGATGGTTTGTGGAGAATTGATGCCGGAGGTCGATCGCACATTAGGGATGATGATTATGTGCGATCGCACTAAACTGTTGCTTGAACAAGCATATCCTCTATTTGCCTAATTTGCTTCCAATCAATTACTGCAACCCACAGACTTTCCTCTTCTGAATATTGCACTACCCCATCGACTTCTAACTCTTCGTCATACAATGCTAGCAATTGACCATCTTCCAACTTAATATTTTGGCGACTCAAATCTTCAATCGTACCAACGCAATTTAGGCGAAGGCGACCTTGTTCATCCGCATTATGAAAATCTGCAAATATTCTGGGATATTTCATATTTTTAGTTGACTCAGGATGATTGTTGTGATGGATTAGGAATCGTTGGTGTCAGCAGCAGACTTGCTTGTTCTGGTGTTAAACCAGTTAATGTTGCATGATTTGGGCTTCGGCCAGAAGTACGGATGACATCTCCATCAGACGATCGAACCTCACCCACTGTCGT
The DNA here is from genome assembly GCF_036704705.1 of Microcoleus sp. K1-B1. Classification (NCBI taxonomy): domain Bacteria; kingdom Bacillati; phylum Cyanobacteriota; class Cyanophyceae; order Oscillatoriales; family Microcoleaceae; genus Microcoleus; species Microcoleus sp. K1-B1. The sequence continues at coordinate 10,368 of NZ_JAUBSH010000036.1, forward strand.
CACACCAACTTGTCCATGAGGGATTGTCACTGCTAACTCTGCTACAGATAATCCTACTGCAAATTCTACAGAAATTCCCGTGATGCCGCTGGGGTGAGTTGCCGTACTGCGTTTAATATCTTCTGGGCGATTGCGACCGCCACGAACTACTAAGGCCTCGTTTGGAATTCTTTCCACAAGTGTAGGCTGTTTGATTTAAGTACGCGCTATACTTTAGCAGAAATCTTTGTCCATAGGGCGATCGCACTTTATGATTGGTGAGGCGATCGCTCTCCGTGCAATCAGCGCACTTTGAAATGGTGGAAATGGATAAGATTGTGAGTGAAAAAAGAGGTTGGGTGACACCAGCGTCAACCCAACCTACAAAAAAAGGCGCTCGCACTAATGGAGAGCAGCAATCACACTTATTCCTTTTATACTAGGCGGACATATTCACGTAGTTGGGAACGTAGACCTTGAGTAATCATTGGAAAATTATTGATTTCTTGAATGATAGAACTCTCAGATCTGCCACTCTTCTTAAGCTCCTGAACTACAGCCTTTGCTAGAGTCTCAACCCCAACCTTTGCAATCATGCTTGAAACGCCTGCAATCAAGGTGAGAGCAAGTGCGCCACCAATCATGCCCAAAGGACCACCTAAAAAAGCTAACGAAGTTGTAATTGCTACGGCTCCTGCATAAGAAGAGGTTGCAACAAGCCCAACTAAGACTAAACCAGCAACTCCTAGACCCGCTAACTTATTGACTATCTCATCCATAATAATTAAGTGCTCCGCTAAACTTCAGATTAATTAGACATTCAAATTCAAACTGAACTAACTATCTTTACCCTTTACCTCCAAAAAGTTTATATATTCCGTATCCAACAGCAGCCGCCGCAGCAACAGGTGCAGCAGCAACTATGGCAGTACCAGCAATTGCACCTCCCCCGACAACGCCACCGATACCCGCAAGGGTGCCCATAATTGCAGCACCAGAAGCACCGCCAGCTACCGTTACAGCACCAGCACCAACTAGACCAGCAGCAGCCCCAATGTTTGTAGCTGTTCTTGCCGCTGCACGAGCATCATTCTCTTCCTCAGACAAGTTGGATTGCTCTTTGAACAAAGTTTCATTCATTATTTTTGCCCCCAGATAAGCAGGGCCTGCTGCTAATACCGCAGGAGCCGCCGCCATACCACCACCAACCACACCACCTGCCGCAGCTAGACCCGAAGTAATTCCTGCTCCTGAAGTTGCTGCAACAGTCAACCCTGTTGCAGCACTGGCAGCCGCACCTACCGCAGCACCAGTTTCTGCAACCGCTTTGACTGTTTTGACTGTATTTCCATTAATTCCCAGATTTTTTTCTACTACATTTTCTACCACTTCTTCACCTGCTTTACTGGCAAAATCTTCCCACTTCATGAATTAATTTATCCTTTTAATACTTGTTCCATTATCCTTAATAAATTCAAGGTTTTTCTAGCCCAAAAATGTTCTATTTTGCCACCACTTCTCCCTCGCTTTTACTTTAACTTTAATCTAAGTTTGTACAAAAATGTACGATAATGTACGAAAATGTTGGCAGTTGTGAGCTACAATACACAAAACTCTCGCATCTCCCTGCCAGATGAATCTTAAAGAAATGTTAAATGTCGCCGATCGCATAGTTTTCGAGAAAACAGGTCAGCACCTTGACGATTTACAAGCAGCGGTACTGCGGGGAACTCTACAACGCGAGACATACAAAGAAATAGCTAAAGATTTTAACTGTTCTGAAAGTCGCATCAGGGAAATCGGATCGGAATTATGGCAGATACTTTCAGAGGAGTTTGGGGAAAAAGTCAGTAAATCGAATTTTCGCTCCACAATGGAGAGGTTGCAAAACTCTAATGCTTTAAACTTTGCAAACAACGTGAGCAGTATTTTCAACATCTGTGCAGAAGCTAGACACCCGCCAAATATCCCAAACTCAAACCCACCAAATCAGGAAACATCTAACCCAAAACAAACCAAAACTCTACATCAAGATTTAAGCGAAATGCCAGAGTTGGGTGATTTCTTCGATCGCACTCCCGAACTCCACACCCTCACCACCTGGATTCTACAACAACGCTGTCGGCTCATCACCCTCACCGGCATCAGCGGTATCGGCAAAACCACCTTAGCAGTACAACTCGTACAACAAATTAAAAACGAGTTTGAGTACACAGTTTGGTACACCCTAGACGAATTCCCCACCCTAGAAAAATTTCAATCTAACCTAATACAGCTTTTTTCCCATTCTGGAAAACAAGATTCATCCCCAACAAACCAAAAACGCTTACCGCTGATTAAGTATTTGCAAAACCATCGCTGTTTAATCGTCTTAGATGACGTTCACAACCTTTTTTGTAGCGGAGAATTGGCAGGAAAATATAAACCAGAATACGAAGACTATCGCTCTTTATTCAAACAAATAGAAAAATTATCCCATCAAAGCTGCTTGATGTTAATCGGTTGGGAACAACCGAGAGAAGTGACTCAAGTTAAAAGCCAAAATACTTCTATTCGCACCTTACAAGTCAAAGGTTTAGACATCGCCGCCGGACGGGATATACTCAGAGATTATGGGTTAGAAGAAAGCGACAACATTGTAGCACTTATTCATCGCTACCAAGGCAATCCCCTATGGTTAAAAAGCGTGGCGAATCTGATTCAAGACTTGGGAGGCGGCGTGACAGAGTTATTACCAAATGATACCATATTGTTGCCAGAAGATTTGAAAGATGTTTTACAGCAGCAGTTCGATCGCCTATCGGAACTAGAAAAACAAGTAATCTCCTTGTTAGCCACAGAAAGCCAGCCAATCAACCGGGCAAAATTACTAGAAAATGAGATAATTCCGGCTTCAGATTTGCTAAATGCGCTGCAATCTCTATCGCGGCGCTGCTTGATAGAACAACAAGCAAATTTTTACACGATTTCACCTGTACTGAGGCAATATGCGATCGCCTCTGCGGTGTAATTGATATCTCTTAGCCTGCGGAGGCAGACTTAGTTTGTATACTAGCGGCGATTTCAATCGCCGAGTCAGTAAATACATAAAATCGCACAAACAAAAACCGGGCAACTTCAAAGCTACCCGGCAATCCAAACTTTAGACTTCAGACAAAACTAAAATCTAAAACCTAAAATTCTTAAACAGCTACAGTCTTCTTAGCAGAAGAGCTCAATTCGCCCTTAGCATACTTAGCTGCAAAATCATCCAAAGATACTTGCTTAATCTTTGTACCGTGACCGGCGCAACCGAAAGAATTATAGCGATCGCTACAAACCTTCTGCATATACTTGATCGACGGCTTCAAGAAGTGGCGGGGGTCAAACTCATCGGGCTTCGCAAACAAAGCTTCGCGCACCGCAGCGGTAATCGCCAAACGGTTGTCAGTATCGATATTGATCTTGCGAACGCCGCACTTGATACCCTTTTGGATTTCTTCCACAGGTACGCCGTAGGTTTCGCGGATTTTGCCACCGTTGCTGTTGATGATTTCCAGCAATTCTTGGGGCACAGAAGATGAACCGTGCATTACCAAGTGAGTATTCGGCAAGCGGCGGTGAATTTCTTCAATGCGGCTGATTGCCAAAATTTCGCCAGTCGGCTTGCGAGTGAACTTGTAAGCGCCGTGAGAAGTGCCGATCGCGACTGCTAGAGCATCAACGCCGGTTTGCTCAACGAAATCCACAGCTTGTTCAGGATCTGTCAGCAACTGATCGTGAGAAAGCGCACCTTCAAAACCGTGGCCATCTTCTGCTTCGCCCATCCCTGTTTCCAGAGAACCCAAGCAACCCAGTTCGCCTTCAACGCTAACGCCGATCGAATGAGCAACATTCACCACATCGCGAGTAACTTGAACGTTGTACTCGTAGCTAGCAGGAGTCTTAGCATCCGCTTCCAGAGAACCGTCCATCATGACGCTGGTGAAACCTTGGCGCATGGCAGAATAGCAAGTGCCGGGGGCATTGCCGTGGTCTTGGTGCATGGAAATGGGAATGTGAGGATAGGTTTCAACTGCTGCCAAAATCAAGTGGCGCAGAAAATTTTCGCCAGCGTAGGAGCGAGCGCCGCGAGAAGCTTGCAGAATCACGGGGCTGTTGGTTTCGTCAGCAGCGCGCATGATCGCTTGGATTTGCTCCATGTTGTTGACGTTGTAAGCCGGTAGGCCGTAACCATTTTCAGCCGCGTGGTCGAGCAGCAATCGCATAGGTACAAGCGCCATAGATATTCCTCCTAATTATTTGTGATTTTTGGGCAGTGAATTTTGGACAAGCTCAATTCTTACGATAATATTAAGACAATTTGCGACCGATCGCGCACTATCTTTCCAGATTTACTTAAAAGTTCAACAAACAAAATTTTGAGTTCCGAGCATTCAGCTCAAAACTCAAAATTCTTAACTCACAAATTTTTTATGGGTCGCCCGGGATTTGAACCCGAGACCAATCGGTTAAAAGCCGAATGCTCTACCGCTGAGCTAGCGACCCGCGAAAACATTGTTACCGCACACAATTTCTAATAGTAGCACCCCTCATTTGAAATAGCAAGTGTTTTTTAAATAAAATTTGCAGTCATGCGAACCAGCATCTCGCAAGTCGCGCCGGGGGGCAAATAAATCAAGTGTTCGCCAGTGTTTAGGGCATTTCGAGGAGCAGTCCAAGGTTCCAAACAGTAAAAATCCTTGCCCTTCACCATCCAGAAAACCAACTTCCCATAGCTGGAGTTGTAACTGAGGGTGAGCCGCAAGCCGCTCGCCGCGTCAGTGACAGTAGCAGCAAGACCAGTGAGTTCGTCAAAGGAAACATCAATTTCATCCAGCGTCTCGTCAAAAACCCCTGTGAAATAACCCTTTTGGTGGGTGTTCTGATCTCTGTACTGCATCCCCGGAATCTCAAAGCGGAGCTTAGATTTGTCCGTCGCCAAAAAGTAGGGATGCAAACCACTAGAAAACGGCATGGGTTCGTCAGACAGATTGGTGTATCGCTGAAAAATTTCCAAAGAATTGCCTTTAATCTGATAAGTGAAGGCTAGTTGGAAATCAAAGGGATAAACAGCCAGCGTCTTGTCGCAGCTATCGAGAATCAGCGTCAGAGCGGCGCAACCCTCCGTAACTTGTTCACCTATTGTCCAAGGCAAGTCTCGAGCAAAGCCGTGCTGTTTGAGCTTTCGCTCCACTCCCTTGTGCGTGTAAGTATTCTCAGGGAGATTGCTGCAGATGGGAAACAGGATGGGAATCCCGCCACGTACAGTTAGATCGGGATTGGCGAACCGTTCCGCGTCCAAATAGAAGATTTCTTTGCCTTCAACCAGCCAGCTAGTGGCAATACCGCCCCGTTCCGGCACAACTTCTAGAGTAGAGTTAGCCGTTTCGTCGGAGAGGATATAGGTTTTGTACTGCTTTTGCTTGAGCGCGATCGCAAACACATTTGTCATCGGTAGTAGGTCATTGATCATTGGTTGTCAGTAAATCGATCGTTAATAATTGGTCGCTAGTATGTTGATGTTCACCCATTACCGCCCCTATCCTCCCCCTGCTGCCTCGCTCCGGCCCCCACCGGCTAACCAATGCTCCTAGCTATAGGAGGCAGGGCGATCCGGTGATTGGAGCGGTTGCTGCGGGTAGCTGGAACGATCGCGGAGGCCGGCTGCTCTTTGAGTGCGACTTCAAAAGATACAGCCCGAGTTCGGGGAAGATAGCTTTGAGGACTCGGCACTGCTCCTTGACTGGGAGATGGGGGCGAAATAAACGGTTCTTTGATGAATGGCTCTTTTGTAAACGGCTCTGGTTCCCGGCTGGGATTTTGAGGTTGAGTGGGGTAGATGCGCGGCGGCAAATTTTGATTCGGAGGTGGGTTTGATTCAATTGCAGGCCCCGTCCCGTTCGGGAAAAATGAGGAGTTGTCCGGCTGTTGGGGCGCAGCCGGCAAAGCCGGCAAAATCAAACTAGGTTTGGGTTGTCCGGGGCCTTGCTGATTGCTTTCACCGGAGGTTCCCCCGGAACCTCGCCCCGGCTGGTATGTACCGCTCTTTGCTGCTCCTGGCAATGGAGAAGTTGGAGTTTTTGATGCCCCTCCTGGCTGGACTAGGGAATCGAGAACTACAGAAGAGCGCATCGGTCGATCGAAAATACTAGAAATTTGCTCGATGCGTTTGAGGATACGATCTGCTGCGGCTCCCTTCACCACCTTCGGCTGAAACTTTTTCACCTCCACAGGCAGAAACTCTACCTTCATATTCCTGTCTTTGAGCGATACTTTCAGGACTGCGGTATCGTAATCCCTGCGAGCATTCCCGCCGAATATAAAATTACCCAGCGAGTAAACTATCGGGCGGCCCTTGTAAATTTCTGCACCTTGCAGTACCTGGGGATGGTGTCCCACTACCAAATCAGCTCCTTGGTCGATCGTGAACCGAGCCAAATCAATCTGCCAGTCCCCTGGATAATCTGCCAATTCGACTCCCCAGTGGTAATTAACAATAATCCAGTCTACCTGACCCCTAAGAGCTCGAATATCCTCGGCCACGCGATTGTTGCGGCGGGGGTTAATGCCGGCTTTCCCTTGGTCGGCGACGTTAAGCTCGGCATCGTAATAACCGAGGTAGGCAATCCGCTGACCCTTAACTTCAATAATATCTGGACGCCTCGCTTCTTTAATATCTCTGCCGACTCCCAGGTGTTGAATCCCACTATTATCTAGAGTATTCATAGTCTCCACCAGCCCCGGTTCCTCGTAATCCATAGCGCGGCTATTTGCCAGATTGACAATATCCACTCCTCCGGCTGTTAATACTTTCACCGATTCTGGATCGGCTTTAAAATTTAATTGTTTTTTGGCAGAGCCCAATGTAGAGCGAGTCAGAGAGTTTTCTAAGTTAACCATCGCCACATCTGCTTGCCGGTACTCGTCCATATTGGCGAAAGCCCATTGGTGATCGTTGGCAGCAGATGCTCCGAGCGCATCCGATAGATTCACATTTCCTCCGAACATCAGCGTTACTGTTGGGTCGTAAGGATTAGCAACTTGCTTTTGCTGAACTACTGGTACCACTTCTAAGGCCGCTTGCACCGTATCCGCACGTTTTGGAGGCGGCCCCGAAATTACAGCAGCTTGCTGGTAGCCGGATACTTGAGAGCCTAACTGCATGGTCACAGCCTCGTGGTAGCTGACCCAACACCCTAAAATAAATGAGGCAAGTGCCGATCCCACTAGCAGCAGAGAACGATACGTTTTAAATTTAACCCAATCGACGACTGGTAGGGAACGGTAACGCCGCCGCTGGCGGTTTGCCGGAGTGACAATTCGCACTGACTGTTTCCAGAGAATGTCTGCATCCCCAGCCAAGCGCGCGTGAATTCGCACTCCTTCTACTGCTGGCGAGTTGAGTCTCCAGAGTTGGTGGCAAATAAATTTGACTAAGCCTTCCCGGAGAGTGCTCCCGAGTAATGTAGTCTCTGGCGCAAATTCGCGCTGGAATTCTACGAGGATTTGGACGCAGCCGGCCTGAGCCTGTTCGACGCGGGCATAAATCCCTTCGGGGCGCAGCAAGCTGTCAATCCAGTAATTGAGGGCTTGAAAGTTGCCCGATCGCGCTAGCTCCAAGATAGACGGCTGCGACCAATTTTCTGCGTACACCATCAATTAGCCTCCTTAATACGCACGAGCGATGACTCCAATTTGTTTTGAACGGAACCGCAATTCTTTTAGCTTAACCGCCACAGGTTCCGCTGCCCGTTTTGAAGCTAGTTGTTGGCCGCCACCATTTTCTACATTTAGGGGCTGCCTGCTGTCAGTGATTTTTATCACACTCCAGTCAATCGATTTTAGATTTTAGATTTTAGATTTTAGGTTTTAGGTTTTAGATTGAGGAAAGAGGCGGTACTGTGGGCGATCGAACAAAAGTCGAAACCAGAGGTTTCTGGGGGACTTGAGGCAGAAGAGAGGGAGATTTCTGAGGCAGAGTCTGTTTTTATTGTCGCTGTTTGAGTGTCGCTTTAGAGCTTTGGCTTTGAGATTTGAGATTTGAGATTGAGCCTTGACGGCGTTAGTGGGCGATCGAACAATCGATCAATCGATTTTAAATTTTAGATTTTAGATTTTAGATTGAGTTCAGAGGGGGTACTGGGGGCTAGGAATAACCTCTAAACAAGAGGTTTGTAGAGGAATTGAGACATAAGAAAGCGAGATTTTAGAGGCAGAGTCTGTTTTTATTGTCGCTGTTTGATTGTCGCTTTAGAGCTTTCGCTTCGAGATTTGAGATTGGAGATTGAGCCTTGACGGCGTTAGTGGGCGATCGAACAAACGTCGAAGCCAGAGGTCTCTGGGGGACTTGAGGCACAAGAGAGCGAGATTTTAGAGGCAGAGTCTGTTGTTATTGTCGCTGTTAATCGCGTGCTGTCCTCAAGTCCTAATGCTTCGATCTATGCTGGCAAATGCCTCTCACGAGGGATGCCACTGGCTGCAGAACCTGTAATTGGATAAATGGCGTACTAGATAGATTTGGTGGTAAAATCAAATTTGGTAACTCCCATCGGTACCAAAGTTGCGGAAAACGTGAAACTGGCCAGTCCATACGGCTGTGCCTTCCGATGTAAAACCCAAAGTACGTTACGGTAAACAGACCATATTTTAAGCAAGTTACACTGCGCAGGAGAACTGACAAATGCTACAGCGCAAAATCTATCAACTCTGTTGTGATGGTCGTGAGGTTTCTATTTTTCTTCGAGATCAGCAACGTTGGATAGAGCGCGCTCGTATCCTAGATATTGAAGGGGATCTAGTCACGCTGCGCTACGAAACCGACGAAGAAGACGAAATCAGCTCCTGGGAAGAAATGGTGCGTCTTGAAAGTATTGGAGCTGTATCCCAGAAGTTGGCTTCGGTATCCCGAACTAACTGCGAACCCCTAGTTTCTGACGATTGTCCCGAAGCCGAACAAATTCGCAATCACTACCCGGACTCGAATTTGGAATAGTTTTGAGCTCGCGCTTGAGGCACAAGGAAAACTTGGGGGAAAAGAAAACGACTTTTCTCCCTTTTTTGTGGAGAAATTATGCAAAAAACTCGGTTTAGGCCAAACATATTATGGGTTGTGACCACATAAGCTATTTTGCCTTTAAATTTAAGCTTGAGGGCGGAATCTCCTGCCCAACCCCTACTGCCCACAACAGCGTAAGTACACCGTAGTTTAAAAATTTAATAGGCGACAGCTTACCCCTGCTGAAACCGGGTTTTTTGTCTGGACTCGTCCAGGACTGTTCTTTTGTTTTCTTTGCCTGCGGAGTGGTTTCGAGGTGCCCGACAGCTTATTCGTCGTCTGTTTCCCCATCTAGGAAAAGTTCGGACTCCGGTATCGCTTTAAACACCGGACAGAAACCGTCGGGGGTTACTTTAAAGCCAAACAAAGCACTGGACTGGTTCCAACAGCGCTGGCTGCGGTAGTGCTGGCAATTGCCGCAGCATTCGAGGTTGGTCTGAACGGCGCTGCCTTGAAAAAGGAGTTCCCGCTGGGAGATGCCCCGCAGTACCAGTTCTTCGCCTTGCCAGCGCGCTTCTACCAAACCGGTATCGGCAAAATTGGCCCACCGAGGATCGGCTGTAATCGGACTCGGCAAGCTAATTGCTACCTCTGTCCCCAATTCGCTGAGTTCTCCCTCATAGTTAGTTTCTGGGATAGCGGGCTGCAAAAACATTTCCCCGATCGGCAATTCGACAAGTGTTCCGGCCGCCGGAGTGTGCAACTGGTAGCGGTTTCGCAGCTCGTCCAAGTTAGCCAAGTCAGCCAAATATGCAGGGGAACCGTGGACTAAAATTACGTGCTGGGGACGCAAATTGTGGATGAGTTGGGTCGTTCCGGGCCCGTCGCAGTGTTCGGCTAGCAGATAAGTTTCGACACTTGTGACTCCAAATTGGGGCCTGTTGCCCAGCCAGTCGGTGACGGGATATCCTGGTTTTTGAGGGGCGAGCAAAATCCAAGGATGTGTGCCATCGGCAACATACAAAGCCAAATCAGCTAACTTGTCTGTAATTACAATACAGGGCGTGGCTCCCAATCCGGGGCGTTGTTCGGGATACAGCCGGCGGACGCGGGGTTTCACCCTTTCGTCCCAAAACAAAGGTTGGTGCAGAGCAAAATTTTGGACGGCGGTGGGAAATTGGGGTAACAGTTCCAGATAAGCGTCGCACCCGTCGGCGACAGTGCCGTCCACCCAAATATCCAAGTCGCGGCCAGTAAAGTAGTGGTGACTGCGGAGCAGCATCAGCATTTCTTGGCCCAAACCAAGGGCCGGCGCGGGCAGCAGTACCGAGTACCCGTCGGCGATGGCGCGGTGGATGCGATCGGCTAACTGATTTTCTAGTTGTCGGCGGTGAGGGTGGCGCGCCGTGCCGTAACTGCCTTCCAAAATTAACACATCCGGCTTCATGCCCCTGAGTTCTCCCAGGGGCAAACCTTCCACCAAACGAGAATTGGACAGGAAAAAGTCGCCGGTGTAAACCACTGTGTAGGTGCGGTGCGGGGCGGCATAAGTCAGCAGCACAGTCGCCGCTCCGGGCAAATGACCCGACGGGAACAACTGCACGCTCAGTCCAGGGCGCACTTCGAGCGGCGACTGCCAGGGCAGTCCCTGACAGAACCGGGACTCTGGCTGCTGAGCCAGTTCTGGCCAGTTGAGCGGTAGCAGTCGCGCTGTCACTTCGCTGGCGTAAATTGGCAAGTGGGGGAAAGATTGATGGAGTGCTAGCAAACCTCTGGCATGATCAGAGTGGGCGTGGGTACACACCACAAAATCGGCTGGCAGCGATCGATTTAGTGTCGCTGACAGCGGTGCAATATCGTCTATACCGCAGTCGAGTAAAATGCGGTGCGGCCCCATTCGGACTAGCAGACAGACCCCTTCCTGTGCGTGGCCTGCGCCGTAAGGTAAACAATCGAGATCCATCACTGCGGTTAGCTCCCTGCTTTGCACGCAACTTGCAGTATCGCCACATTTAAACATTGGTTGCGACTGCATTCATTCGATCGAGTTCAGTCTCGGACGCTGAAACCAGGTTTGATGGACAAAAACACTTTGTTGCCGCCCTCGCTCCCGGTTAAAAAACCCGGTTTATCAAAGTTCTGGTGCGTAAGCCCTAGAGCTTAATGTTTGCTAGAAGGCTCCGGCGATCGTGCAAGGAAAGTAATTGCACTTAAGATTTGATGCAGCGCCCAGAAAGCGATTTTCCGAAGGCCTTGGCCGGACGGGCATTCGGCCTTGGACAAAGTTCAGGCTACTGGTTCTTGCATCAAAAGTTACATTTTATTGCACCATGTAAGAGCAGCGAGCTCGATCTCATATTCTGAGTTTTAAACCTTTTTCCACCATTTGCGCCTGCTAAAAGGTAATCTTTTTTATGAGAAGATTTTAATTCAGATGACCAAACATCTTGATAAAACTTTACAATTCTTCATTTTTAGGGTTTGGAGGGTCGTGTATAGTCCAATCTGAAAAACGGAGAACCAGCATCGTGCTAGCTAACAGCTTTTGTCAGGGCAGAGAGAGACTTTATGAGCTTGCTCGGTTTCTTTGTAAAAGTTTGATACATTCTTCTAAGCAAATCTTGTGGCTATCGAGGAGAGAGTGTAAATGGCTTTTTGACCGAAAGCATCCACGATACAAGCCCCCGGATTCATCCGTGCAGAAATAAAAAACCTGTATCCGATAAAGTCGCCCCCGAATTTATCCGTGAGGTCAAGACTTCAATTCTTTAATCTAAAATCTCAAATCTCAAATCTAAAATCGATTGACTGCCCCATAATACGTTTGTTTACTCCGCTCATTGACTAGGGGGCAAAACGATGCGTTTTTTTGTTGAACCCCAAACATAGCCACTTAAATCCCCAGACAATAGATGATATTCATCCTGTAAAAATACCACGAACTTGCCAGAAGTAATCTCAGCTCGATGAGTCTCCAACCAGCCTGTAATCTCCTGTCTTTTTTATCATTTCTGGGTCTGATTTAGGGTTGAGTTTGGGAGTGTTTTTCACCTAATCCGTGCGCGGTTTAATCGCGAAAGTTTGAAGGGCGAGAGTGTTTAATTGTTTGGTATGTTTTCGAGAATAATATCAGAGCGCAATTAAAGCGGAAATGAGGAGCGATCGCACAAACCCTGTTTGAGCAAAAAATCTGGTTTTTAGATTTGGTATTAATGGGGAGACTGGGGAGCGCGCCGACCGCCAATAACACCTGCAATTGACACCTGCCTGGAGGTGCGAAGGTTTTTGATAAAAAATCTTATGATGTAGCAAAAAAACTTGACATCAGCGGGTAATCGAAAGTAAAAATAAATAATAGCCATAACAAAATGAGGCTTTATGTTTGATTCGCGATCGGCGAGGGGCAAGTAGGGCATTGAGAAGTTGCTATCCCCTAAAACAATTTCGGCTAAAATACATCGAATAATATAGGGAGTATCTATGATTTTTTCGCAATCTAAAATCTAAAATCTAAAATGGCAACAGCTATTCTTGACCTCGAAATATCCAAACTCCCGCCAGAAATTAGGGTTGAGGAGGGTTACAGCAAAGCCTTGGTTTTAATTCGGCTGGGGGGAAAACCGATCGGCCAAGCTCTATTGTCGCTCGTCGGAGGTCGCGCCGACGGCTCCCAATTGCGGGAAACGCTGATGAACGCTGCGGGGGAGAACCTTTGGAAAAATTGGCTCTACGATACCCTTGCATGGGACGAACGCGGGCCTGTGCAGGCAATACCGATCGCCACAGTAGCGGTTTGCACGCGCGATCGCCCCGAAGATTTGCGGCGCTGTCTAGACGCGCTGATGCAGCTCCCAGATGAGGGTCAGGAATACTTAGTAATTGACAATTGTCCCAGCACGGACGCTACCAAGGAACTGGTCAAAAATTACCCACAAGTCCGCTATGTGCGGGAAGAGATACCAGGCTCCAGCGCTGCCCGTAACCGAGCTTTACGCGAAGCTAAACATGAATTCGTAGCCTTTACAGATGACGATGCTGCCCCCGATCCGAACTGGCTGCGATCGCTCTTGTGGAATTTTAGCGATCCGCGAGTTATGTGCGTCACGGGGCTGGTGATGCCCTTGGAACTGGAAACCGAAGCGCAAGAATGGTTTGAGTGGTACAGCCCGCACGGGCGGGGATTTGAGCGCCGAGTTTTTGATGGGGCGCAGTGCAATCCTCTGATTGTGCATCTTGTGGGAGTTTCGGCGAGTATGGCTGTGCGGAAAAGTTTGATCGACTACATTGGCCTGTTTGACGAAGCTTTGGGGGCGGGAACACCCACGGTGGGCGGCGAAGACTGTGAACTCTTTGCCCGAATTTTGCGCGCGGGCTACTGCATTGTCTACGAGCCGAGAGCATTGAGCTGGCACCGCCATCGGCGCACTTGGGAAGAATTGCGAAAAACGCTCCAAGGCTACGGCATCGGAGTCTATGCTTTCTGGACGCGACTGTTTGTAATCAACAGAGAATTCAGTGTGCCTCTATTAGCTTGGGGATGGCTGCGGTATAAGCAAATTCCTGAATTAATTGCTTCTTTGCGAAAGCAACCGGATGCGGTTCCGAGGGATTTGCTGTGGGCTCAATTCCGGGGCTGCATTAGTGGGCCGATGGCTTATTTTGCTTCTCGGAAGTTGTTACAAAAAATTAAGGGGAGCAATGAATAGGGATTTTTAGATTATTTTTAACGGCAGATGAAGGGAGATGAAATGCAGATGAAGTTAATTGTTGTAATGTAAATATGGAAAATCTAACAGTTAGCATAATTATTCCTAGCCACAACCGAAGTTCTTCGCTGCGGCGGGCTTTGGATGCTTTGCACTTGCAGACTTATCCGATCGACCTGATCGAGGTTATTGTAGTGGCAGATAGCTGCATTGACGATACTTTGGCAATGCTACAAGACTACAAAGCTCGGTTTAAACTGCAGGTGATCGAGGTAAATTGCCGAAGTGCTTCGATCGCCCGCAATACGGGAGCGGCTTCGGCTACCGGGAAATTGCTGCTGTTTCTCGACGACGATATAGAAGCGCTGCCACCTTTGGTGGAAAGCCATGCGCAGGTTCACCGAGAGCGTCCGGGAGCGGCTGTCATGGGCCCCTATCCGCCTAAGTTGCACGGAGGAACTAGTTTTTTTGACGTGGAAGTGCGCTCGTGGTGGGAAGAGAAGTTTTATCAGATGAGCCAACCTGGACACCGATTTACTTATCAAGATTTGCTCAGCGGCAACCTTTCTTTGGATGCAGAACTGTTTGGTCGTCTCGATGGGTTTGATTCGGCTTTTGGGAACTGCGGCGGAGAAGATTACGAGTTTGGGGTGCGTTTGCTGAAAGCTGGTGTACCTTTTGCTGTAGCGGGGGATGCTGTGGGCTATCATTACGAACACGAAACTAACAATCTCGATCGCTCTTTCCGCCGATCTCGTCAGGAAGGGCGATCGGATGTTTTGATCGGCCGCCGACACCCGGAACTCAGACCGACGCTGCACATAAAAGACTACGAAACTCCTTATTTTTTGGTAGACAAGATTGTGGTGGCGATCGCGTTTTTATGGCCGGCGGTTGTGGATTGGCTGGCTGTGGGAGTCAGGAAATCTCTGGATTTGCTGGAAAGCTTGGGGATGCGGGAAACTTGGCGGTGGTTGCGGGCTAAATTGCGCGGTTATTGGTATTTGCGGGGTGTGATTGATGAACTCAAAAGTCGAGCGGCAATTTCTAGTTTTATGCAAGGAGGCCCGGCCCGTGCTGATTTGGGCGGACATGAAATTAACATTGATTTGCAGCAAGGTTGGGAAGCTGCAGAAAGTCTGCTGGACGCGGAACGACCGGCTGGGGTTTACCTGTATTACGACCAACTAACAGTCGGCCATATTTTTCCGCAAGCGGGCGCTGAACCGCTGCGAGGCGCTCACTTGCGCTCAATTCTGGCGCTTCACTTTGCTCAACCCCTGGCTAGGGCGATCGCGGTTAACGGTATGCCCCGCAGTGCTGAAACGCTTGAAGAAAAGCCTTTAGTTGCTTTTGAAACTTACGAGTTAGCCATTAATAGCTAAGTAAATAGGTGCAAATAAAGATTACAGGATGCGGGCAGGTGAGTGCCTTCATCTTCTCGCTTATATCTCGTTATGCTTAGCTAAACTAGCCCCTAGAAGATATTTTTTTTCGTGCATCTCTAATGAATTCGGGGAAGTTAAACCAAAAACTCTAACCTCAAAAGTAGGGAAATTGGAAAATTGCCACCCCAAACTTAAAAGTCCCAAGTCAAAACTTTTTTATCTAGTGCCCGCTGCAAAATTTTCAGGAGCAAGTTATGGCAATAAAAGTTATGGAGATTGAGTTTGCCGAACAGATTAATCCGATTAGGCAACTCGAACAATACGAAGGAGTTCGGATTTTAGTTCGCTACCGGGGACGGCCTCTGGGCTGGGCTTATGTTAGTAACAATCCCTGGGAACAAACCATTTCCGCTGAGCGAGTGCGACAAACAATTGTGGATCAGTTAGGAAAAGAGTTGGTGCGATCGACTTTAGGAGAGCAGTTCGGCGCTGTTTCTGAAGCAGTGGCGGATCGCGACCTGCCGTCAATTAGCGTTGTCATCTGCACGCGCGATCGCACAGATTTGCTCAAAGGCGCTCTGGAAGCTCTGCTCGCCCTCGACTATCCGCACCGCGAAATTATCGTTATAGACAACGCTCCTGCAAGCAGCAGCACCGCTGAATTAGTCGCGCGATTGCCGGTACGCTACGTCAAGGAAGAACGGCCAGGATTGGACTGGGCGCGCAATCGCGGGATCGCGGAAGCGCGACATGAGATTATTGCTTTTACTGACGACGACGTGCGGCCTGATCCCGGTTGGCTGCGGGGTATTGCTGCGGCTTTTGCTGACCCGGAAATTATGGCAGTTAGCGGTTTAGTCGCGCCGGCGGAACTAGAAACAGAGGCTCAAATTCAATTTGAACTCGGCTACGGGGGAATGCTGCAACACATCCACAGTTTTAAAGCGGATGGTAGCAAGCTCTCCACGAGGGAGTTGTTGTGGGCGAGCAATTACGGAGTTGGGGCGAATATGGCTTTCCGGCGGCAAGTTTTCGATGTTGTGGGCAATTTTGACGTTGCTCTCGATGTGGGGACTGCGACTTGCGGTGCTGGCGATATTGAGATGTTTCATCGGATTTTGGCGAAGGGATACTCGACTTTTTATGAGCCGAGAGCTTTTGTGTGGCACCTGCACCGACGCAGCGCGGAGGCTTTGAGTCGGCAGTTGCAGGATAACGGGCGCGGTTTTGGGGCTTATGTACTCACGTGCGATCGCAACCGCACTGTGCCGCGCTGGGAAATTTGGAAATTTGCTATGTTTAATTGGTTCGGTTGGTGGCTGGTGCGCCGCTTGGGGGCTCCGGGTTGGCTGCCGCGCAAGTTGGTAGTCAGCGAGTTGCTGGGAGCTCTCGACAGTCCTTTTGCTTACAGAAAAGCGCAGTTGCAGGCGCAGCAGTTAGCTGAGATTGAGCCGGAAGAGCAGCTACAGTCGGAACCGCAGGAAGTCGCCGGAGGTGTGCGATGAAAAGTGTTCCCAGGCTGATTAACAGGCGCAAAATCGCTCATTTCTTCGATTTGCTGCGGGTATTGGTCGATCGCGATATGAAATTACTTTACAAGCGATCGGCTTTGGGGATTGCTTGGACTTTAATCAATCCGCTGTTGCAGTTAGCTGTATTTTCCTTTGTATTTCGCTCTGTTGTACCGATTAACGTTCCGCAATTTTCTTCCTTTGCTTTCAGCGGTTTGTTAATCTGGAGTTGGTCTCAAACCGCATTATTTCAAGCAACAGGATTAATTACCAACAATAAAGCGCTAATCAGACAGCCGAATTTCCCCACGGCAATTTTGCCGGTAGTCACGACTATGACGGGGCTACTTCACTTTCTGTTAGCTTTGCCGGTGTTAATTATCTTTCTGGCAATTGATGGCGTTCAGCCGAGTGCTGTGTTGTTTGTGTTGCCGCTGCTGATGGTTATTCAGTTTATTTTGACAGTCAGTTTGGCTTATCCCCTCGCCGCTTTGAATGTCACTTTTCGTGATACTCAGCACACTTTGGGCGTAGTTTTGCAGATGCTGTTTTACCTGACTCCGATTTTCTACGACCTCAACAGTGTCCCGAAACAATTTCAGCCTTTTTATCAGTTGAATCCTATGGTGCCACTGCTGGGAGCTTACCGCGCCATACTGCTCAAAGGTACGCAGCCAGATTGGCTGGCGCTGTTAATTGTTAGCTTGGTTGTGGCTGCTCTTTTGCCGATCGGACTGGGAATTTTTAGACGGCAAAGCAATACTTTTGTGGAGGAATTGTAAATGCGTCAAGCTATTGTTGTCAAGGGTTTGGGGAAACGTTTCAACCGCTACTCTGCCGATCGACCTTATACGATTATGCAGGCAGCTTTGGCGGGTTTTCGGCAGATGAAACCGCAGGCGCGTTTTTGGGCCCTGCGGGATATCAATTTCACTGTTTCTCCCGGAGAAATGCTGGGAATTCTCGGCAAGAATGGCGCGGGAAAATCGACGCTGCTGCAACTTGTTGGCGGTATCGGCCACGCTCAAGAAGGAACTATTGAAGTTAATGGCAGAATTGGTGGTTTGTTGGATTTGGGTGCGGGTTTTCACTCGGATTTAACGGGTAGAGAAAATGTGTTTGTGGGTGCGGTGGTGGCCGGTTTGACTCGTCGGGAAGCTGCGCGCCGATTTGATGATATTGTTGAATTTGCGGAATTGCAACAGTTTATTGATAGTCCGATGCGGACTTACAGTACCGGGATGCAAATGCGGCTGGCTTTTTCGGTGGCGGTTCACACCGATCCAGAAGTGCTGTTAGTTGATGAACATTTGTCGGTTGGTGATGTGGCTTTTCAAAATAAATGTTTGAACAGAATCACCGAGTTTAAGAATCAAGGATGTGCGATTGTTTTGATTTCTCACAACGCGGCGCAAATTCATAAACTGTGCGATCGGGCTTTGTGGCTGAAATCAGGTGAAATCGTGGCTTACGGGGAACCGGAAGTGGTAGTCGGTCAGTATTTGTCGGAAATGCGCCCAGCAACCGAAAAACGCACTCCCATGCGTCCTCCTGAAATGACGACTACGGGTTCGCAACTGCGAATTAATGACAATCGCTTTGGTTCTTTGGAAGTAGAAATTACGGATGTTAAAGTGTTGCCGGATGATGAGATAAACAGTGGCGATTCTATTACTGTGGAAATTCATTATTCTGTACCGAAGCCAATTTCTGCTGCTATTTTTGGCGTGACAATTAGCCGGGAAGATGGTCAAAGTTGTTTTGAAACTAATACTAATCAAATGGGCAGATTGCTGCCGCTGGCGGAAGGTAAAGGCACAATCCGCCTGCACGTAGACAGGCTGGATTTAGGCAATGGTCAGTATTACGTGAATGCTGGCGTTTACGAGAAGAGTTTGGCTTACGCCTACGATTATCATTGGCACCTTTATCCGCTGTACGTGCGATCGACTGTAAGCCAAAAAACGATTCTTTGTCCGCCCTACCGCTGGGAATTTGATGGCAAAATGCAGGTTGCGGATTTACCCGAACCAATCGAAAAAGTTCACGCCTTGAATAAGGAGAACCCCGCCTATGCCCAGATTTCGACTCAGTTGAAAAATAAGCAGGAACCTGACTTTTTAATTATTGGCGCTCAAAAGTGTGGCACTGAGGCTTTGTGTGGTTATCTGGAAAATCACTTGCAAATTCTTAAAGAAGGTGCGAGGAGAATTCAGTTTTTTGATTTGAATTTTGAGCGGGGTGTTGATTGGTACAGCAAGCAGTTGACTCGCTGTGTGGCGGGTGACAAGGTTTTGCTGTGGGAGATGACTGGTTACTATATTTATCATCCGTTGGTGGCAGAGCGGGTTTACAAGTGTTTCCCGGATGTTAAGCTAATTGTAATGCTGCGAAACCCGGTCAAACGAGCTTGGCTGCACTATCATTTAGAAGTGGCGATCGGCTGCGAAAAGCTGAATTTTGAAAAGGCGATCGCTTCGGAGCCCGAACGCCTAAAAGGTGAAATTGAAAAAATTAAAACAGATCAAAGTTATTACAGTTTCAACCACCAACATTATTCTTATTTGTCGCGAGGAATTTATGTTGAACAAATCAGGAATTGGCTCGATTATTTTCCGAGGGAACAGTTGCTAATTCTCAAAAGCGAAGATTTTGAGGCAAATACCGACAAAGTTTTTTCGGAAGTGTTAGATTTCTTGGATATTAGTGCGATCGCAAGTAAAGAAGATGAGATTAATATGAGGGAGGATTACACCCAAATACCAGCAGCAATCGAACAACAATTGACCGATTATTTCAAGCCTTACAATCAGGAACTTTCTGATTTGTTAAAACAAGATTTTACTTGGAGTTAGAATTGGTAGGTTGGGTTCCGAGAACCAAACCCAACCTACCTCAAAATATACCGTTAATTATAATTGCAAAATGTTATGAAACGCATATTTCTCCTAGGATCGCCTCGCAGTGGCACAACAATTCTTCAAAGCTTATTAGCTGCTCATCCCGAAGTTATTTCTTTTCCCGAATCTAAGTTTTTTCACTATTTGCTGTACGATCAGTTTGCGGGAAAGTTGCCAGGTAGAATGGAAGCTTTTTTTAAGGATGAGATTAAACGTCCTGAACTTTTGAAAGATTTTGATGACAGCCAAACTGTGGAAGATAAAGCTAGTTGGTTTGTGAGAGTTTTGGATGGTTTGGCTGCTGAACAAAAAAAAAGCATTTGGTTGGAAAAAACGCCGGAACACATATATTTCATTGATGACATAGAGCGCTTTTTGCCGAATGCAAAATTCATACATATTTTGCGAAACGGTATGGATACAATAGCTTCTATGTATGATGCTACTAGGAATTTTAACGAATTGTGGGGCGCTGGTTGGGATTTAAATCACTGTATCTATCGCTGGGAACACGCGATGTTAACTAGCCACAAATATATTAATAAATATAATCATATATTAGTTAAATATGAGGAGCTTTTAGATAACAAAACACAAATTTTAGAAAAAATTTGTCATTTTATGGGCATTGAATATGACGGCACAATGCTGGTTAATTATCAAGAAAAAGCCGCGAATCTCAGTTTAAATCTACCTTGGCACAAAGGAATTGAGAGAGATGTCAAAAGTAGTAACGTTCATAAATATCATAAAATTTTCACTCGAAATGAAATTAGATATATTTTAGATAAAATTCAGCGAGTCCAGGGTGAAATTGCCTGGAAAGTGGCGGTGGAAGTGACAGAACCAATTTCGGATATTTATGCTTGGCAAGTATGCGATCGCCTGTGCTGTACGATCAAACTAGAAGGAATTCAACTCGGTATTATTGAATTGCCGATTTGCGATTGCATGGTTGCGGCTTCGGTTTTGGCGGATGCGATCGCAGCCCAGTTTGCTTGGCAAATTCTCGATCGCTTCTTTCAACGCAATCGCTGCGAAAAAGGCAATAAATTGTGGGAAACTTTGCTGGAACCATTGCACCCTAAAAATGACTGGACGCTATTTATGCAAGAATTATGGGGGCGTCCACATTGGCATTTGGAGGATTTCTACAATCATGAAATAGCTGAGAAAGTCCCAACAATTACCCTCGAAAAAGATTTGATTGCTGTAGAAGTTAGCGAGGAATTTGCTAATATAAAAGTTGAGCTTTCTGAAATAAATGTGCTGGTGAAAGTAGGTGGCGTTGCTGTCGGTATTGTTACTGTTGCGGTGGAAAATAATTTTGTTTCGGCTCAAAAATTGCGATCGACAATTAATCGAAATTTTGGTTTTGAGTTGTGCGTCGCCGCCGTGCGAGAAGCTTTGGTGGGAAAACCACTCCACGGCAAGCAATGGCTACGATCGCGCTTAGCCTCTTGTGCTCAACAAAGGTCTAATTTGCCCGAATGGTTGAATGCACCGGGTGCTGGGGGCATTTACCCCCAAAATGCGGTGATGTTCGGCAGGCGATCGGGTGCGATCGGGACGAGTGTCAGCCGTCGCGCCTCACTCCCGGCGGCGGCGCTACAGGAAATCGAGTCAGCCGCGGCAATCGCGGGGGAACCGACAATGCAAATTCCCCAAGAAAACGAGTTTCCCAAGCAAGTATTTTACGCACCGGAAATCATTAGCTCAAAATCTTCTTATCGGGAAGTTTCTCACTCGGTGAAACCTCCTGTTTTGGACAATCATAGCCTTACACACAAACTCCCGATTCTCTCCTACCGCCGCATTTCTCCTGACGGTTTAGACGCAGTTACTCCCCAGATTTTTGAACAACAGTTACACAATCTTAAAAATCATGGTTATTACAGTGCGAGTTGGGAAAATTGGCGAAGCGCGAAACTGGCTAAAACTCCTTTACCCGGTAAAGCTGTATTGATCACTTTTGACGGCGGCTATCTCGACTTTTTCCAATATGCTTGGCCTCTGCTAAAACGCTTTGATTTTACAGCAACTGTTTTTCTCGTAGCGGAGTCAATAGGAAAGACAAATAGTTGGGAAAAAGCCGAATTTGAAGAAGTGCAGTTAATGGGATGGCAGGAAATTTTGCAACTGCGGGATGCAGGTATTGAATTCGGTTCTATGTCTGCTACTCATCAACCTTTGACTGCATTGTCGCCGACAGAAATTGTGCGGGAGGCAGCCAAATCCCGTGCTATCTTGGAACGGGGATTAGAGAAATCTGTTAAATGTTTTGCCTATCCTTACGGCGATGTCGATCCAATTGTAGCGCATTTAATTGGAGCGAGTGGATATACTTTTGGTGTATCATATACATTAAATTTTAGCAGTTTTGAAGATTCTTTATTGTCGCTGCCGCGCATTCAAGTCACCGCAGAAAATGCCTTAAAATTAGCTTAGTAATGTGCGTCAATCGATTTTAGACTTTAGATTTTAGATTTTAGAATTGAAGCATTGACCCCACGGATAAATACGTTCGGCAAGTTTCATCGGGTACAGGTTTTTTATTCCTCCGTCCTGAGTCTGCTTTCGGAATGAATCCGGGGGCTTGTATCCTGGATGCTTTCGGTCAATCAGCGAGATTTTTACTTCAAATAACAATCTATCACCGGACGCACCTTACCAGTGAAATTTCTTAATCAATTCCTTGATTTTTCTCTGCAAATAACCGCCTAACCCTCGGGAAATTTTCTCAAATTTATAATAAAATAAAATATCCATCACATCTTCAGTGTTCATATACTTTAAATAATAAATTATTTTATCGGTCAGTTCATCATTAACATCATCGATATACTTTCTCACCGCCAACCTTTCCGAAATATGCCATTTCCGATCAAACTTGCGGTGCATTTCCGTCTCATAATCCCGAAAATCTGAGATTTTCCCCTCCAAATACCTTTGAATATATTTCCCCGCGATTTGGGCACCATCCATTCCGTGTCTAATCCCTTCGCCACCCAAAAAATTTACTGTCGAAACACTATCGCCGATCGCAATTATATTATCCTTGCAATAAATATCCTTCAAACCACGACTGTACTTCAGCATGGAACCGTGTTTGTCAAGAATTTTATAATTTTTAGACTTTAGATATTCATTAATCAGTAAATCAATATAT
Organism: Microcoleus sp. K1-B1; assembly: GCF_036704705.1. Taxonomy (NCBI): domain Bacteria; kingdom Bacillati; phylum Cyanobacteriota; class Cyanophyceae; order Oscillatoriales; family Microcoleaceae; genus Microcoleus; species Microcoleus sp. K1-B1. The sequence goes on from NZ_JAUBSH010000036.1 coordinate 33,037, forward strand.
TTTTTCAGAGGTGACAAATGCGTCAGCGTTTTCTGCTCTAAAAAAATGCGGGCAGCACCAACTTTCAGCCTATTTGGTTCCATTGGAAATATCCAAGAATAGCCTTTAGGCATCCATTTATCGCCCACAAATAAGATTAAATCACCGCTGTATTTATTGTAAACTTCTGGCTCTACTTCAATTAAATATTCGATTCCGGTTCCCGATAAAAAATCAGGCTTATCATTCTCTTTTTCGTACATAATCGCCCTAGCAAAGCCAGTAGCATCAACCAATACTTTAGTGCTAACTTTGATAATTTGACCGTCGGATGACTGTTTAAATTCGACTGTTGTTTCGCCCTTGCTTTGTGAATGTCCGGTGTAGCGATAACCAAGCCAAACTTCACCGCCAAATCGCTCAACTTCGCTGGCCAAAAATGCTCTAAATTTAGCAAAATTGAGAACAACTCCCAAGCTTTCGGGAGACTCCCAAGTTTGACTGACTTTGCTAGTTTCAATAGTAAATTTGTGCCAAAAACTGCCGATAACGGATTCAGGTAAATCGAATTTAGAGAGGGTTTCTAGAGGTGTAGCGGCGCTAGAAAAGTCATTTTTATTAAAATTGTCGTTTTGCTCTGCCAGCAAGACTTTGTGGCCGGATTGGGCTAGGATTCTCGCGCAGTGACCGCCTGCTGGGCCTGCTCCTACTATTACTATGTCAAAACTTTTTAAATTCATTTTGCTTTTAACTCGCTTCCAATGTCAAAATACCCGCAGGCATATCAACTACTAACCGCCGACTTTTCAGCCACTGGCAGCCTATTAAAATTTCCGGTACTCCGTCACCCACATGAACGGGAATGTCAAATTCTTGCTCATCTATGCGTACTTTTCCTGCATAAATATCGAAATAGAATTCTCCCTTAGCTGTCCGCATTTTTTGTCGCCTAATATAAATCCAATCAAGCCCTTCTAAATCCTGACTGTCCATTGCTAACCAGCCAGAAAAACCTGTATCTAGCAGGGCATCAACAGGCAATTCTAAGCCGTTATCAGCAATCAATTCTACTTCAAAAAATAGCTCGTCTTCATCACCAAATATTCCTGCAATCATATCGTGCCGCACGCCCCTGTATGGTTGAGGCGGAAAAGAAACGGGATAGCATTTGGGTGTTTCTGGCGGCACATTTTGGTAGCTACCATATCATCTTTGTCGATAAAATAGTCTCCGCTGTCGGGTTCAACAGCTATGTACCAGTTGTAGTGGGTTTTAATCAATTCTGGTTTGAGGCGATCGAAAATTGGTTTGCAGCGCTGATAAAATGTTTCTCTTTCGGCTCGCCACTGGGCTTTTTTTTCTTCTGACCACTGAATTTCTGGGAACAATCTTCCCCGCCTTACAGTGCGATTTACCGTGCGATTTGGTTGCACATTAGTCATGGTTTTTTCTCCCTTATGGTACTTTTTCTCTATCGTATTGTACCACAAGCTCCGGTTCGAGCTATCCGAAAGACGTGCAATTTAGCTTTGAGGTATTTTGCACGGGCTATCTTGGTAAATAAAATATCATTTCGATCGATAAAATATTCCCCGCAGGGAGTAAGTTTGGGTTAAGCACACCGTTTCAGATAGCTTTGGGCAACACCATCGCTGGGATTTCTTTCCAAACACCTAGCAAACAGGAATTTGGCATCCTCGATCGAGCCTTGATAGTAGCGAATCAAAGCTAATTCAAAAATCGGTTTCGTTTCCAATTTAGCTTGTTTTTGGGCGGGAGGATCGGCCTCAAATACCTCAAACACCCCAACTTTTTGAGCTTTTCCTCGAACTTGCACCTTAGCGACGAAGCGCAGGGCATACTTCATCGGTTCTTCGAGCCCAGCTAAGGTGGTGTGGGAAATCAGAAACGGAACTTGGTAGACTTTTGTTAACTGTTCGAGGCGCGAACCGAGATTAACTGAATCGCCAATGACGGTGGTATCCATGCGAAAGTTACCGCCTACTGTTCCTAGCCTCAAATTTCCTGTATTGATACCAATACCAATTTCGAGGGGCTGGCGATCGAGTAGTTGTCGGCTTTTGTTGTATTCAGCGAGGATTTTCAACATAGTCACTGCTGCACTTACAGCCAGATCGGCACTTCCTTCAAACAGTGCCATAATTTCATCACCAATATATTTATCAATAAAACCACCATTTTCAATAATTGCAGGTTCCATGCGCCGGAGATAGCCATTGATAAACTTAAACGTATCTTCTGGGGTCATTTGCTCCGAATGGGTGGTGAAACCGCGAATATCGGCAAACAAAACCGACATTTTTTTTTCAATAGATTCTCCCATTTTAATTTCTGTGATATTTTGTCGATCCAGACATTGCAAAAATTGACGGGGAACAAATCGGGAAAAAAGTTCATTAAGTTGGAACAATTCTTGGGTGAAATTTTCTCGTTCGGCTTCAGCTTGTTTGCGATCGCTGATATCCTGGAAAGCCGCGATCGCCTGAGAAATTTTGCTTGTTTTATCGCGAATGGGTGTAGCCGAGATTTCTAAGGGAACGAGCCGATCGGGGTAATGAATTTCGATATCCTCAGCACGAACTGTTTCCCCGGCTAAAGCGCGCACGATCGGCGATTTCTGTGCGGGGTATAATTCCTCAGTTCCCCCCTGATAAATTTTGAAATCCGTTGAACTTTGCTCGATTTGGGTTTCAGGTAAAATGTCTAGCTGGAGTAATTCCTTGGCTTTCTGATTGGCATAAGTTATTTTTCCCGCATTATCGTGAACTGTCACACCAATGGGCATTGCTTCTAAAATCTGAGTCAGGCGACGTTCATTTTCCCGCAGTTGAGCATTCTGTTCTTCGAGTTTTTTGCTTCGCCAATACTTGCTGAGAGCTTCTTTAACCGTCAGATGGAGATCCGTAGCATCCCAGGGTTTGGCAATATAACGGTAGAGATTAGCTGAATTCACAGCATTGCCCACTGCATCTGCTGCGGCTTGACCGGTGAGCATAATCTTCAATACATTGGGATATTGGGCATGAATCTGACAGAGGAGTTCGTCGCCTTTCATTCCCGGCATCAGATAGTCAGAAACAACCGCAGCAGTTTCGATACCTTCTGCTTGCAGTTCTTCGAGAAGTTCTAGGGCTTCTTCACCGCTTTGGGCCGCTTCAATCTGGTAATCTTGACCGAAGTTTCTTTGTAATTCCTCAGCAAGACCTTCCAACAGCATCGGTTCGTCATCTACCACAAGAATTGCTAGTTCGTTCATCCTAATTTCAGGGCTGTTGTGATGGTTTCGAGCAACTCTTCTTGCCGCCACGGTTTATGAATGCAGCAGTACAGATTAGCTTCCCGCTTGGCTCGTTCAATAGCTTCCCGATCGGCTTGTCCGGTTAACAGAATCTTGGTAATATCGCCGAATTGCTGGTGAACTTGAACTAAAAACTCGTCTCCCCGCATTCCGGGCATCAACCAATCAGAGACAATTACAACAATCTTGACTCCCCCGTCAGTTAGCTCTTCAATAATTTCTAGAGCTTCCTCACCACTTTCGGCAGCTTCATACAAAAATTGCTCGCCAAAGTGACGGCTAATTTGCTCTTGAAGAACTTCTAGGATAACTATTTCATCATCAACACAGAGAATTGCTACTTCAGTCATATTTTTATGGTTATCGAATTGAGCTCGTGTCCGGTCATCTAACCCTTATATGTTTGTACTAAGGACTTCAGTCCTTTGTTAAGCTGTCACGCATTTAAATTGCATATTCAGGGCGGGCTCTTAGGCCCACCCCACAAGACTTAGATTGTTTGTTGACATTCTATTGAAATGCACAACAGCTTACGGATTTGAAAAAAATGCGGACGCCCATTCCTCACTACAAACCTCTTTTGTTACGCTCACTCGACCGGATCTGATATGAAATGCCCGTCAAAGACGTGCTAAAAAAAATCATTTATTTTGTCATCTATATTACCCCATAGGCAACGTCACCGTGAAGGTAGTTTTGCCACAGACAGATGAAAAGGTAATTGTTCCCTGATGTTTTTCCACGATTTTTCTGACAATATCCAGCCCTAAACCGCTCCCTTCTCCTGCTGGTTTGGTAGTGAAGAAAGGTTGAAAAATTCGCTCTTGAATATCTGGAGAAATCCCACAACCAGAGTCGGTGACTTCTACTACTATATTTTGCTCTTTCTGATGCACGCCGATTTCCAGCGTCCCTTTGCCATCCATAGCTTGAACAGAATTGTGAATTAAGTTGGTCCACACTTGCACGAGTTCGTCGGGATAGCAAGGAATCTCTGGAACGGGTTGATAGTGACGAGTGACCTCGACACCTTTCTTAAGATAATTGTGATACAATTCGAGCACGGTTTCAATGTTGTCAGTAATCTGGATCGATCGTTTTTCCCCAGTGTGGTCGTAACGAGCGTAGCTCTTGAGGGCGAAGACTATTTTTGAAGCTCGTTCGACGGCGTTGTTAATGTTTTGGCTGTTGGCTTGCAGGCGGGCGATATCGTAGGCAATTTGCACGATTTGATTGGCTTGGGGCGTTTGCAGCAAAGACAGTTGAGAGTCAAAACTCTGATGTATTCCTCCTTCTGTTAGCAGGTGAGCCAGTTGTTTGGCATTGGCAATGTGATGAGATTCAAGCTGTTGAGTCAGCGTGCGTTTAATTTGGCGTTTTTCGCGGGTACTGAGGCTGGATTGATTGCTCAGAGCTTGTTTGAGGACGCTGAAAAAGTCGGCTTGCTGTTGCTCGGTGAGTTGGGGCAACAGTTGGGGCAGTTGAAACAACGAGGCTTCTAAGGCTTTATCCGTGTTGCCGATCGCGGCGCGAATTGCTCCCAAAGGCGTGTTAATTTCATGGGCTACCCCGGCAACCAGTTGTCCGAGGGCGGCCATTTTTTCCGATTGAATTAGCTCGTTTTGAGTGGCTTGGAGAGTGTGGAGGGTGTTTTTCAATTCCCGAGTCCGATCGGCAACTTGATGTTCTAAAGTTCGGTTGTAGTTTTCGAGAATTTTCTGAGCTTGTTTGCGATCGCTGATGTCGAAGAAAGCGGCGATCGCATAGGCAATCTTGCCTGTATCATCAAAAATTGGCGTGGTGGAAACTTCTAAGGGAACTATCTTATCTGGTTGGTGAAGTTCTAAATCGTCTGCTTTGGCAGCTTCACCGGCTAGGGAACGCACGATCGGGAGTTGGTCAGTGGGGTACAAATCCTGGGTGCCGGCACGATAAATTTGATATGCTTTGGCTATTTGCTCGGTTTGGGATTCTGGTGCTATGTTGAGGCCGAGTAACTGTTGTGCTGTCTGGTTGACATAGTGGAGTTGTCCGGTTGGTGAGTGGATAGCGACACCCACGGGCATTGCTTCTAGGAATTGAGTCAACCGTCCTTCGCTTTCTTTAACTTCGGCGTAGAGTTTGGCATTGGCGATCGCGATCGCGGCTTGTCCAGATAATAGTTGGATAATTTCCAATCTGTCGGGGGTAAAGGCTCCTGTGGTTAAATTATTTTCCAGATAGACAATGCCGCCCAGTTGACCTTGATTAATCAGTGGCGCACATAAGATAGATTTGGTTTTATTCGCTTTGATGTATGGGTCAAGTGTAAATTTGCCTTGATTTGCCGCATCGTTCTTGACAACTGTTTCTCTTGTACGGGCAACATAGTTGACGATTGATGCGGGTAAGTTGTTGTCAATGGGGATTGACTGCAATACGTTGATGCGATCGGCATCCACCTCCCCAGAGGCTTCGATCGCCCATTGTCCGGCTTTGTCCAAAATTAGAAAGCCTGTTTGCGCTCCCGCATTTTGAATGAGAATTTTCATTAAGTTGGCGAGTAACTTATCGAGGACAATTTCGCCGGAAATGGCTTGGGAGGCTTTCATGACGCTGGCGAAATCTAACGCTTCACCTGACTGACTACCACTTGTGGACTTGATAGTTGTCGTGGAGGTAGAGGTAATGCTTCTGGTGGCAGATGATTTTGGCAGTAACTGCGGGTATTTTGCTTCCAAATCCTCGACCTTGGCTTTGGCTCCCCAACGTGTGTAGGCGTAGTGTGCCTCTTTCATATAAGTTTGGGCAATCTTTGTCCTGCCACGCTCTAGATAAAACTTGGCGGCTAATTCATAAGCTAATGCTTCTTCCTGGATATATTCATTTTCCTTAGCACCAGATATAGCTTGTTCATAAAATTCTTCAGCTTCAAGGACTTGACCCAAAACCCGCGCTTTTTCGGCTTCGACTAGATGAAATTTATGCAAAAAATTCATCGGGGCATGATGCGCCCATCTTTGCATCTTTTCTTGGTTAGTATTAATCCGATTAAGCAAAGCTTCTTTTTCCGAATTTAAAGCATTCGTAAATACGCTCAAATGAGCTAGAGAATCATAGAAATGGAAAAGCGACACAGCCATCATTGCTGTCACATTATCCAAATACTGTTCTGCCAAAACAGCATTTTGTACAGCTTGACGATAATCACCAAATAAATAACAGAGGATAATCTTATTTAGATATAAGTAGTGCAACTCAGTTCTATCATTTATTTCAATGGCAAGGGGGAGTGCTAGCTCTTCATTATAAGCATCACCACTTAATAGAGTGGGGTTCTCTTCCTGACCCAGTAAGTTACGAACTGCCTGCAAAAATGTTGCGATCCAATTAAAGGGTCTTTCCCGCCTTATTTGACTAATGGCTTTACTATAGGTCGATATTTTTTGTTCTAGCTCAGTAAGTTCGTGACCGATAAAATATGAATGAGATCCATTGAAAAATGCAGAGTAGCCAGCATATTCAAATTCTCCCATTTCCATCCCGCTTTGATAGGCATCAATCAGAATAGGCTGGGTTTCCTTGAAATGCTCTTTCCAATGGATTATGAAGCCTCCAAACACCTGCAATGTCTTACACTTGATATCCTTGATATCTAGCAACTCAACTAACTTTAAACTCAATCTACCAAAACTATAACCAGAATCAATGTCTTGAACTACCCCACACAAAATTAATCCGTAACAAGCATAAGCAAATGCAGACAAACGTGAATTACCATATCTGATAGATAAATTCACCTGTTCGCATATCATAAGTATAAACAGTGCTGGCACAGATGCAATAGTACTAGCAACTATACTCGAAAAGATAAGTAGGGCTGCCTGCTTCTCCGGTTCAATCATTAAAGGTAGGTTAATTAAATCTTCAATGTCTCGACCAGCAACGAGTGAAGCCGTTGTTTCGAGTCCTCTTTGAACATCCCACTGGCTCGGATCTTCTGGTAAGATTATCCCTAATTGTGTCAGTGCGATAAGGCTAATTTGAATTCCTTCTTTTATGTTACTTTGTGCACCAGCCGATTGAATTTTTACATCATAAACTTTTACTTTATCCAGCACATTTTTAGCACGATTTAGTACTTCTTCTGCGAGTTGTTCCATTTTTGGAAAGTCGCCCTTGAGATATGCTGCTTCTGCAGCTTCTTCGTGTAGCGCTAAAGTTAAGTCATAGTTACTCTGCCAACTATCTGCATTTAGTAGGTTTAGTCCTCTATTCAAATAGTCAACGGCTGCCACATACGCTGTTGCAGCTTTAGCTTTTTTGCCTGCCATCAAATTTAGTTTGGCAATTTCATTTCGTTCGGCTCGATCCGTCACAAGTTCGACGCCTAGATTGAGGTGATCGACGATTTCAAATATCTCCTCTGATACGGCTTTCGGATCTGTATTCTGCAACAGTAGCCGACCAATTTGTAAGTGAACTGCTATTTTTTGCGCTTCATCAATCAAGGCATACCCTGCTTGTTGAACTCGATCGTGCAGAAACTTGTAATCCTGAATTAACAGTTGAGTATCTAACTCAGAGGTGGGCAAAATCAATCCAGATTGAATTGCCGTCACCAGATCGGGGAAAACTGCCTCTTTGGATTTTTCACAGACAATAGAGATAGTGGTTAAATCAAAAGAAGCCCCGACACAAGCTGCCAAGCGTAAAACTTGCTGTGTAGATTCTGGCAGTTTCTTCAAGTTGCCAATCATTAACTCCACTACATTATCAGTAATGTCCTGTGCCTCAATGTTTGAAATATCCCACACGAAGGCGTGACGTTGAAAATCAAAAGTTATTAATTTTTCTGCGTGCAGGGTTTTCAGAAATTGATTGGCAAAGAAGGGATTACCAAGTGTTTTCCGCTGAACCAGTTCTGCTAACGGTTTTGCCGACTTATTGTCGCTATGCAATGTATCAGCAATTAGGTGATTGATATGTTCTAATTCTAACGGTGCTAAGGTAATAAAGTTGATAGTTGCTCCCCGGTTACGCAGCCCATCAAGCGTCATCATTAACGGATGAGCCGGGTTGACTTCGTTATCCCGATACGCCCCAATTAGGAAGAGATATTGCGTCTCATTATCCACCATCATCCGTTCTATTAACTTGAGCGTAGCAGAGTCTGCCCACTGCAAATCGTCCAGAAAAATAACCAAAGGATGCTCTTTGGTACAAAATGCTCGGATGAACTGACCAAAGACGAGATTAAAGCGATTTTGCGACTCGGTTGGACCTAACTCAGGCACGGGTGGCTGCTTGCAGACAATCAGTTCTACTTCGGGAATTACATCAATAATGACTTGTCCGTTAGCACCCAATGCTGCTAGAAGTTTTTCTCGCCATTGGGCAAGCTGTGAAGAGTTTTCGGATAAAAGTTGTCGCACTAATCCCTTAAAGGCGCTGACAATAGCTGAGTAGGGAATATTCCGCTGAAATTGGTCAAATTTCCCTTCTGTGAAATAGCCGCGCAGTCGAGTATTTGGTTTATGAATTTCGGCAACTAGGGATGATTTTCCGATACCAGAATAACCCGCTACTAACATCATTTCGATTCCCCTCTCGTACCCCGAGGATGCTGCGGTATTCTCTTCTGTGGGCAAATTTTCCGCAGCCCCCCGAATAACGGGGGGTTGGGGGGCTCGTCCGCCCCCTGCTGCTACTCGCTCAAATGCTGTTAGTAAAGTTTCAATTTCTGCCTCACGGCCGTAAAGTTTTTGGGGAATTTGAAACTTATCAGAAATATCATTGGATGCCAGAGAGAAGCAAGATATATTTCCTATTTTCTGTAACTGAGATAGACAATTATCCAAATCTGTTTTGAGTCCCCAAGCACTTTGATACCGCTCCTCTGCCGTTTTTGCCATCAGTTTCATCACAATATCTGAAACCGCTTTGGGAATTTCTGAATTAATCTCATGAGGCGATACCGGCACTTTAGCAAGATGACAATGCACCAATGAGAGCGCATCAGCAGGCTCAAATGGTAGCTTGCCGGTAAGTAGTTCGTAGAAGGTGACGCCGAGCGAGTAAAAATCCGTGCGGTAATCAAGGGAACGGTTCATCCGTCCCGTTTGCTCCGGCGACATATAGGCTAAAGTCCCTTCTAAAACATTGGGATTTTTTAGGGTAGGATTGGAGCGGCTTAACTGAGTGGAAATGCCAAAGTCGATGATTTTGAGAATTCCCGTTTCTGGATTGAAGAGGATATTGGAGGGGTTGATATCTTTGTGGATAATATTGCTGCTGTGAATTTGACCTAAAATTTCAGTGATTTTGATGGCTATTTTGAGAAAATCAGGCAGCGAAAAGTGAGAATTTGACTCAATCTGACTGTCGAGCAGTTGTCTGAATGAGAATCCACCTAAATCTTCAAGGACGATCGCTAATGTTCTTTGATATGGTTCCAATCCATAGGTTTTAACTATGCCGTCTATCTCTAAGTTGCGAGTAATTTCATATTCCTGTTTGTATCGAGTGAGTTCTGCAACTGTAGGATAGTCTTCTTTGAGTACCTTGAGGATAACTGCTCGATCGTCCTGTTCTCGCCTAGCTCGATAGACTGCGGAATTAGCACTTTCGTAGATTTGTTCTAGAATCTGGTAGCCGGGAAATTTTATCATAATTCGCCGTCAAAATACTGTTAAAAAGCTGCGATTTCCGAGCGTTCCTAAATTGCGTTCTTGCACCCTCTTGACTCTCACGTTGGGACTCACACAAAAATTTATCCAACATCGATCCCTCCAGCCGGAAATCTCTAACCTAAAATTAGTATATCTTGACAGTATAACTAAATATTTTATTTATTTCAATGTTTCATCGATCGGGTTAAGCACACTGTTGCAGATAGATTTGAGCAACGCGATCGCCCGAATTTTTCTGCAAACACAACTCGAACAGGGATTTGGCTTCCCCAATACTCCCTTGATAATAACGAATCAGAGCTAATTCAAAAATCGGTTTCGTTTCCAATTTAGCTTGTTTTTGGGCGGGGGGATCGGCCTCAAATACCTCGAACACTCCCACTTTTTGGGCTTTTCCCCGCACTTGTACCCGGGCGACGAAGCGCTGGGCGTACTTCATCGGTTCTTCCAGACAAATTAAGGTATGATGGGAAATCAGAAGTGGCGTGTTGTAGGCTTTTGTCAACTGCTCGATGCGCGAACCGAGATTAACTGTATCGCCAATGACGGTGGTATCGATGCGAGAGTTACCGCCTACTGTTCCCAGCATCAAATTTCCTGTATTGATACCAATACCAATTTCGATGGGCTGGCGACCGATTTTTTGTCGGCTTTTGTTGTATTCAGCTAGGATTTTCAACATTGTCACTGCTGCATTCACCGCGCGATCGGCACTTCCTTCAAACAGTGCCAGGATCGCATCGCCAATATATTTATCAATAAAACCACCATTTTCAATAATTGCCGGTTCCATCCGTCGCAGATAGCCATTAATAAAGTGAAATGTATCTTCTGGGGTCATTTGCTCCGAAAGAGTGGTGAAACCGCGAATATCGGTAAACAGAACCGACATCTGTTTCTGAACGGATTCTCCCAGTTGAATCTCGGTAATACTTTTGCGAGCGAGAGATTGCAAAAATTGCCGGGGAACAAATCGAGAAAAAGCTTCATTGAGGTAGAATAATTCTTGGGTAAATAGTTCTCGTTCGGCTTCCGCTTTTTTGCGATCGCTAATATCTCGACCTTCAACAATCAGATATTCAACCTTACCGCTGTCATCAACAATAGGCTTAATGGAAAAATCAATAGTAGCAGTGCGAAGATCGACACCTAACAGCTCGACTTCATAACGGATAAATGTGCCTTGAACCGCTGCTGCGATCGCTGTTTGCAACTGGGTTTGGGTTTCGCGCGAAATAGTCCACCAGTGACATTCCCAGAATGGCTTACCCACCAAATCTTCTAGCTGCAAGCCACCAAAATCGAGGGCCGTTTGGTTTGCTTCTAGAAGAATGCCCTCAGTATCGAGCATTCCTGTAAATTGAAAAGTTTGATTAAAAATAGCTCGAAACTTGCGATCGCTCGCACTGAGCAATTTAATTGATGCTGCTAACTCCTGATTCACAAGCTGGAGTTCCAGATTTTGTTGGGCAAGTTTTTTATCTTGAACGTAACTATTTACAGCTTCTTTTACAGTCAAACTCAGGTCTTCATGTTCCCAAGGCTTGGCCATGTAACGATATAATTTTGCATATTTGATGGCGTTTCCTACCGCTTCCAAATCGGCTTGACCGGTGAGCATAATTTTGATAGTTTTGGGGGAAATTTCATGGATATATCTCAGCAATTCGTCTCCCTTCATATTAGGCATGATGTAGTCCGAAATAGCAATAGCAATTTCATAGTTATCTTCCAGCAATTCTGAGATTACCTCTAGAGCTTCTTCCCCATCTTGAGCTAATTCAATTAAATATTCATCCCCAAAAGCAGATTCAAGCTCGATTTTCAGCCTATCTAAAATAGTTTTTTCATCATCAACACAAATAATAACAGGTTGATTCATCCGCAACTCCTAGCAAACGCTCTGTGTTTGGGCATTATTTATTTCTCAACATCTTGAATCTTCCGCTCTCGATTATTATAACTGTTTTATGACCGCTTGAATCGTTGCAATTAATTCGCCACTATCCCAAGGCTTGGAAAGACAGCGATATAAATTTGCATATCTTTTAGCTCGTTCTACAGCGTCTTCAGTGGCTTGACCTGTTAGCATGATTTTAACGATGTCGGGATATTTTTCATGAATTTGTATCAAAAATTCATCTCCTTTCATTTCCGGCATCAACCAGTCTGAAATTATGATAATAATCTGCAATCCTTGTTCGTCTAACTCCTCCATAATTTCTCTAGCTTCTTCAGCACTCTGGGCCAATTCATATGTGTAAGTATCGCCAAAAACATTATAAAGTTCTATCTGCAAGCTTTTTAAAATCGTTACTTCATCGTCAACACACAAAATTGCAGTATTAGTCATTGCTCATTCCTCGCTTTTTACTGGCAGGAATACGGTAAAAGTGGTTTGACGCGGTACGGATTCCACCTCAATTTTACCGCGATGTTTTTCAATAATTTTTTTGATGATATCTAATCCCAAACCACTACCTTCTCCAGGCGGTTTGGTGGTGAAAAACGGTTGAAAGATTTTCGGCATAATATCGGGGGGAATGCCCTTGCCGCTATCTGTCACGCTGATGCTGAGGTTATCCTCAATTCTTTTTACCTCGATCGTTAAGGTTCCTCTATAGTCCATTGCTTGCAACGCATTGTGAATCAGATTCGTCCAAACTTGATTTAGTTCATCAGGGTAGCAAAGAATAGATGGCAAGGAATCTTCATAATTGCGGATGACTTTTACGCCTTGTTTGATTTGATTGGAATAAAGAGTTAAAACAGTTTCAATTCCTCCAGTAATTTCTGCTTGAATTTTATCTCCTTTGGAATCATAACGAGCGTAGGTTTTCAGGGCAAACACTACTTTTGATGCTCGTTCCGAGGCAGTCGTAATGTTGCGGATACTGGTGTGAGTATTGGTAAACTCATAGACTTTTTCTAAAAGATTTTCACATTCTGGATCTTTTAATAAAGGAACCAAAGGTTCGATGTTATTATAAATACCAATACCCAATAATAAATTAGCCAATTTTACAGGATTGTTAAGATTGTGGGACTCAATTTGACTTACTAAAGACTTTTTAATTTGGCGTTCTTCTCTGGTGGATAGCGATGTGTCTTGTTGGCTGGATTTTTGCAGTAAGCTCAACAAATCTGACTTGCGCTCTGGGGAAAGTTTTTCTAGTAATTCCGGAAAAGCTAAGAAGTGTTTGTTCCAGAAATTAGCGATATGTCTGGCGGCGGAGGTAATTGCACCTAAAGGAGTGTTGATTTCGTGAGCTACACCAGCTATAAGTTGTCCCAGTGCTGCCATTTTTTCCCGTTGAATGAGTTCGTCTTGAGTGTCTTTAAGTTGTTGTAAAGTTGCAGTCAATTTTTCATTAGTATCTTTAAGTTGTTGTAAGGTTGCAGTCAATTTTTCATTTTTATCTTCCAGGTTTTTTTGCAGGTAACGTAATGACAAGTGGGTTTCCACTCGTGCCAAAACCTCTTCTACCTGGAAGGGTTTGGTAATATAGTCTACACCACCAACTCCAAATGCTTTAACTTTATCGAGGACTTCGCTTAAGGCACTAATAAAGATAACTGGAATATCTTTAGTGCGTTCATCTGCTTTGAGTTTAGAGCAGACTTCATAGCCATCCATATTAGGCATTTGAATGTCCAGTAAAATCAGATCGGGGGGTTCTTCTAATGCTCCTATTAGTGCCGATCGACTATCAATTGCGGGTCGAAGATTATACTCCATTTCTGCTAGCGTTCCGACTAAAAAACGTACATTTGCTGGAGTATCATCGACTACTAAAATAGTTGCTTTTTGCTCGTTCATAATTTCAGTTACCAGTGATTGAATGAATAGTAAAAATCCGGTCAGTCTTACATACCCTAAAGCTGAGTTTCTAGAACTTGCTGAACTAAAGTAACAATTTTATGATACTCAAACCCATCCGCTAAAATCGCCAAAGCCTCAGCTAATGGTCGATTCAACTCGCGAATTTCTTGAATTAAACTATCGACCTGATTCATTTTAGAACGCATGGCTGCCTCTTGTAAATTCGCGAGTAACTCCTGGGGAAGAGCGGCAAGTGCCGCCGGATTTAGAGCATTTTGCATCTCATCAGATTTCTTGCCAGTTGTTCCTGTTAGCGATCGATCTCCCCCGCTTTCTTCGTAGATATAACGCACCCCTAAATGTTTGTGCATCATCTCAAATATCTCGGCTTCTCGAAAAGGTTTGCGGACAAAATCATCGCAACCGGAAGATAAAGCCACCGCTCGTTCTTCTTCTAAGCTACTAGCTGTTAGAGCAATAATGGCTGTCGCTTGACCTTTGGTTGTCGATTTAATTTGTTGGGTGGCCTCATAGCCATCCATCACTGGCATTCGCATATCCATCCAGATTAAGTGGGGTTCAAACTTTTCCCATACTTCAATAGCTTCTTGACCGTTGCTCGCTTCTTGCAGTTCAAATCCCAAGGGATTTAACAATCTAATTAACAGTTGGCGGTTACTCCATTTATCATCCACAATCAGGATGCGATAGCGAGGTTGGTTGGGCTCTAAGGCAATGACTTGACGGCTGGGTGTTTGGGTTTTAATTTCGGCAGCCTCAACTGGATTCGCGCAAATGTCAAACTTGAAGAGAGTCCCTTTTCCGACTCGGGAACTAACTGTAATTTCGCCCCCCATTAGTTGTACGAACGAGCGGCTGATGGGCAAACCTAAACCTGTTCCTTCTTGAGATTCTTTCCCGGTTTTGGTTTGGACGAAGGCTTCAAATAGGCTGTCTAATTCGTCGGGAGCAATCCCTTCTCCCGTATCTTCGACTTCAAAGCTAATTGTTAGTTTTTCCTGGGGATAATTGGTGACTCGTGACTGCTTGCCAACTATTCCCACTCTTACCGATACTCCTCCTTCTTTGGTAAATTTGAGGCTATTATTGAGTAAATTAATTAAGATTTGACGTAACTTGGTTTCATCGGTTCTTACATATTGTGGCACTTGTTCGGAACGGTCAAACAGTAACTGCAATCCCCGATCGTCAGCTTTGAGTTGAAACATATCTTCTAAGTCATCAAGCAGGCGATAAAGGTCAAAGTTGGTTTCGTTAAGTGTGGTACGTCCTGCCTCAATTTTGGATAAATCCAGGACGTTGTTAATTAGGGTGAGTAGGTGTTCTCCACTACGGCTGATGATGCCAACATTTTCTAGGTGTTCGGAGGGTAGGCTTTGAGAACGAGTCATGAGTTGGGAGAAGCCGAGAATGGCGTTTAAGGGAGTTCTCAGTTCGTGACTCATGTTGGCGAGGAAGGTGCTTTTGGCTTGGTTGGCAATTTCTGCTTTTTGTTTGGCTATGGCTAGTTCGGCGGTGCGTTCCCCTACTTTCACTGCCAGGTTGCGGTTATACTCGGCTAAGTTGGCGTAGAGTCGCGCATTTTCAATGGATATGGCGGCTGAGGAGGAGAGGACTTTTAAGACTTCCACGCGATCGGGGGTAAAGGCCCCTGTGGTGAGATTGTTTTCTAGGTAAACAATACTGGTGAGTTTGCCTTGATTAATTAGAGGAACGCACAAGATAGATTTGGGCTGATGCTGTTTGATGTAGGGGTCGTTAGTAAAGTTGCCTTCATGAGTGGCATCATTCAAAACCACGCTTTCACAAGTACGAGCCACATAATTGATGATGGTTGGTGAAACTAAGTGACTGCTTTCAACATTTTGGTCACCGATCGGTGTTTCAATGGGGATTGACTGCAATACGGCGATGTTATCGGACTCTATGGAACCTGACGCTTCAATTCGCAGTTTCCCTTCAGTTTCTAAAATCAAGTAGCCACATTGGGCTCCGGCATTTTCAATGAGAATTTTCATCAATGAAGCGAGTAATTTATCCAGCACAATTTCGCCGGAAATGGCTTGAGAGGCTTTCATCACGGTGGCTAAATCTAAAGCTTCCCCTGCCTGACTGCCAGTTGAGGTACTGCTTGATGTCATGTGCGTGGAAGTAACGCTCTTTGTGGCAGATGATTTTGGCAATAACTGCGGGTATTTTTCCTCTAAATCTGCTACCTTGCGTTTAGCGCCCCAAAGCTGGTAGCCGTAGTGCGCTTTTTTCATGTATAGTTGGGCAAATTCCTCTTTGCCTTTACCTAACCAAAACTTAGCTGCCAGTTCCGACGCTAGCGCTTCGTTCTGCAAAAATTTATTTTCTCGTGCTGAGGAGATTGCTCGATCATACAAATCCTCCGCTTCCAGAATATTACCTGTAATCCGCGCCAACTCAGCTTCGATTAGCAGACGTTGATGAAGGTAGGTACTCGGACAATGTTTACTCCAGAGTTTGAATTTCTCAAGGTTCGATTTAATCTTCTCCACATACTGTGCCTGTTTTTCACCATCACCATAGTCATACCCAACTGATAAGGCTAGACATTGATGAAAATGGAAAGCCGGATTAGTAAAAATCCCCGTCGTGCCTATCAAATATTTTTCGGCAGAGTTAGCATAGTCTATCGCTTTCTCAGAATCTGAATACCAGTTGGCTAAAGATAATTTACAGATTACTTCTAAAAATAACGTGAATAAATCATTTTTTTCAAGGCAAGACTTAAGGATTTCCTTGGCATTCGGCCATAAAGCTTCATCAAGAACACTCCAATCCTCAACGGGTTCGATCAAATTATAAATGGTTGCTTTAATCGCATAATAATATTGCACCATGTTTGGATCGATTTTTTTCAAGCCTGGTGTAATCTTCTCAATTTTTTCTGATAATTCTTTTAACGAATCAGTCCCCCAAAAACACATAAACAAAGAGTTTATTGCACAATATCCTGCCCATTGATAGGCACCGTTTTCTACACCGCTATAATAACCTCTCATTAAATGCTCTCTAGAGCGATCGAGGTGTTCAGTGTAATGGGAAACAAATCCTCCCCACATATTCAAAATTAATGCTTCATAAGGCTTAATTTGATACTTGTCATCGTTCAATCTCAAGGCTAAACTTCCAAATTTATAGGCGGTTTCAAAATCTTGCGCTACAAAGGCAAGTGTTAACGAATAATAGATATACCCAACTGAAGAGTGAGGATTGTTCCCATAGGTGAGCGATAGCTCGATCATTTTTATGCCTATTATGAACAGCAATCTAGACCCTAAAAAGTAAGATGGAGGTAAACATTCTCTGAGGAGTACCATAGCAGCAAGTTTTTCAGGGTCTTGCATTTCAGGAAGGTCTATAAAATTTTCAATTTTCCTGGCAGCGATTGTCTCATTAGCATGATTCACTTCTGCTATAAGTTCATCTTCTTCAGGAAAAGCTTTCAACTTGATTCCCAATAGATCGAGCGTCTGTATTCCCAGATATAAGGAGGATTCCAAATCATTTTTCATTCGATATAACGTCACTTTATATTCATTGACTTTACACCGATCCAACAAACCATCGATATGCTCAAGGGCTTCATCAAAAGTTGATAAAGCTTCGTCCCAGCTAGCAGTTAAATATTCTATTTCACCTTTTTCAATGTGATATGAAAATGTCAGTTGATAGTCTTCCTCCCAGCTATTATGGGGTAAAAGTCTCATCCCGTTCGTTATATATATTAATGCGGGTTGATAGGCTGCAGTGAATTTAGCTTTTCTTCCAGCGATTAGATTCAATCTAGCTAATTGTTCTTTTTCCCATTTATCCCCGATCAATGATTGTCCTTTGTTCTGGTGATTGACTATATCAAAGATTCGTTCTTCTAACTCATATTTTTCAAACTTCTTCAATAGAAGGCGACCAATTTTTAAGTGGATTTCTTGTTTGTCTTTTTCGTCAATCAGCGAGTAAGCTGCTTGCTGAACCCGGTCATGCAGAAATTTATAATTTTGAATTAACAGTTCTTCATCTAACTCGGATGTGGGCAAGATTAACCCAGACTGAACTGCTGCTGTTAGGTCTTTAGAAACTTCCGATGTGGATTTTTCACTGATGATAGAAAGGGTGTTTAAGTCGAAATCAGCACCTACACAAGCTGCTAAGCGTAAAACTTGCTGTGTAGTTGGAGGCAGTTTCTTCAACTTGCCAATCATCAACTCCACCACATTGTCAGTAATGCCCTTGGCTTCAATGTTTGAAATATCCCACTGCCAGCCGAACCCCCCTTTACTTCCCCCCTTACTAAGGGGGGATTGAGGGAGGTTAAAAGTTATCAGGTTTTCGGTATGTAGGGTTTTGAGAAACTCATAGACAAAGAAAGGATTGCCTCCAGTTTTATGCACTACCAACTCGGCTAAGGGTTTTACTGAAGAGGCGTCACTGTGCAAAGTATCGGCAATTAACTGGCTAATATGCTTGCTATCTAAGGGAGCTAAGGTAATAAAGTTGATAGTTGCCCCAACATTCCGTAGTCCATCAAGAGTCATCATCAACGGATGAGTGGGGTTGACTTCGTTATCTCGATAGGCTCCAATGAGAAACAGGTATTGCGTATCCGCATCCATCATCATCAGTTCGATTAACTTAAGGGTAGCGGAGTCGGCCCACTGCAAATCGTCCAGAAAGATGACCAAGGGATGCTCTTTTGAACAAAACGCTCGGATGAAGTTTTGGAAAACAAGATTAAAGCGATTTTGAGACTCAGCGCGCCCCAACTCTGGCAAAGGAGGCTGTTTGCCGGCAATGAGTTCTACTTCCGGAATTACATCAATAATTACCTGACCGTTGGCACCAACGGCTGCTAAAATTCTTTCTCGCCATTCGGTTAGTTGTGCTGAGCTTTCTGTTAAGAGTTGCCGTACTAATCCAGCAAAAGCATTAACTACAGCCGAGTAGGGAATATTGCGTTGAAATTGGTCAAATTTGCCCCAGATAAAATAGCCGCGTTTTTCGGTAATCGGTTTATAAATTTCTTGTACCAGTGCTGACTTACCGATACCGGAATAACCTGCTACCAGCATGAGTTCGCTCCCGCCCCCGGCCCCGGCAGCTACCCGATTCTCCTTCGGAGACGCTACGCGATCGAATGCTGCTAGTAAGGTTTCAACTTCTGTCTCGCGTCCGTAGAGTTTTTGGGGAATTTGGAATTTATCTGAAATATCTTGAGTCCCCAAAGGAAAAGAGGAAATTTCTCCTGTTTCCTGCAATCGATCGAGACATTCTGCTAAATCCGCTTTAATTCCCCAGGCACTTTGATAGCGTTCTTCTGCTGTTTTTGCCATCAGTTTCATCACAATGGATGAAACGGCTTGAGGAATATTTGCATCAACCTCATTGGGGGGTACTGGTTGTTTAGCAATATGACAATGCACTAACGAGAGCGCGTCTGTTGTCTCAAAAGGTAGCTTTCCTGTCAGCAATTCGTAGAAGGTGACACCGAGCGAGTAAAAATCCGTGCGATAATCCAAAGAACGGTTCATCCGTCCCGTTTGCTCCGGCGACATATAGGCTAAAGTCCCTTCTAAAACATTGGGATTTTTGAGGGTGGGATTTTCCCTGGTTAATTGGGTGGAAATGCCAAAGTCGATGATTTTGAGAATTCCTGTTTCTAGATTAAAGACGATATTGGATGGGTTGATATCTTTGTGGATAATATTGTTGCTGTGAATTTGACATAAAATTTCTGCGATCTTGATGGCAACGTTGAGAAATTCTGCTAGATAAAAGTGAAAATTTAACTCGCTCTGACCTGCGAGCAATTGTTTTAACGAGCAGCCACCAAAATCTTCAATGACGATCGCTAATGTTCTTTGATATGGTTCTAATCCATAAGCCTTAGCTATGCCATCTAGCTCTAAGTTGCGAGTAATTTCATATTCTTGTTTGTATCGAGTGAGTTCTGCAACTGTAGGATAGTCTTGTTTGAGTAGTTTGATGATAACTGCTTTATTATCCCGTTCTCGGCTAGCTCGATAGACTAGGGAATTAGCGCTTTCGTAGATTTGTTCAAGAATCTGGTATCCGGGAAATTTCATCATAATTCGCCGTCCAAATAGTGTTAAAAAGCTGCGATTTCAGAGCGATCGTAAATTGCGTTCTTGTACCCTCTTGACTCTCACATTTTGACTCTCAAAGTGGGACTCGCACAAAAGTTTATCCCCAATCTCAAGCCCTCAATCCGGAAACCTATAACGTGACAGATCCTACACCGCCTCTTTGAGGTGGGTGCAGGCTTCCAAACCAATCAGGCTATTGCTTGGGAGGCGTGTGGTATGACCAAATCGGAATTGATGAGAAGTCTGATCGATCGTTTTCCCACTCCTGTATAGTTTGGTCAGCTCCGTACCTCCGCGCTCCCCACGATTCATCCCACGCAGCCCTTACGGGTCAGACCTGGGGTTTCCCGCGATTTTACCTAAAATTATCACAGCTTGACAGTATAACTAAATATTTTCTTTATTTTAAAAATAAATATCTATAAAATAAAAAAATTGAGCCGATTTATATCATGTCGGATCGATTCCCTCCGCAACGCGCTTTCCTCCTGCGCCCGCGATCGAGACGATTTGTAGTGAGGACTTTAAGTCCAGCCTGCAAATTTTACTTCGCCCCCGATCGAGCCAGCGGTGGCATGGGAATTATATAGTGCGAGCGCTCGCGATCGCGACTCGATTAGCTAGCGAGGATGCTCGCACTCTCGATCGTACAATCGGATTTGATATTACACGCTGACGGGCGATTGTTTGCGGCTGAATGTTGCAATTATTAACTTGCTCCTAAAGTCAATACACCTGAAGACATATCAACTACCAACCGCCGAGTTTTCAGCCACTGGCGGCCGATTAAAATTTCCGGTACTCCGTCACCGACATGAACGGGAATATCAAATTCTTGCCCGTCGATGCGGACTTTTCCTGCATAAAGGTCGAAATCAAATTCTCCTTTTGCTTTCCGCATTTTTTCACGCTGAATATAAAATCCAATCGAGTCCTTCTAAATCCTGACTGTCCATCGCCAACCAGCCAGAAAAACCTGTATCTAGCATAGCATCAACAGGTAATTCTAAAGTGTTATCAACAATCAATTCAACTTCAAAAAATAGCTCCTCCTCATCACCAAATCTTCCTTCAATCATATAGTGCCGCAAACTCCAGTTTCATTGATCCGAAAGGCCTGTGGGATGACATTGGGATGTTTCTGCCGACACATTTTGCCAGCTATTATATTATCTATGTCTATAAAATATTCTTCGCTGTCGGGTTCAACCGCAATGTACCAGTTATTGTGAGTTTTAATTAATTCTGGTTTGAGTCGCTCGAAAATTGGTTTGCAGCGCAGATAAAAAGCTTCTCTTTCAGCGCGCCACTGCGCTTTCTTTTCTTCTGACCACTGAATTTCAGGAAACAACCTTCCCTGCCTTACGGTGCGATGTAGTTTCACATTAGTCATTGCTCTTCGATCGCGCATCCGGTTTAGATATCCTTTGGGTTTCTGAGAGATTGTCGCTGTTATTTGTAGATTCTAGGTGGTGACCGCCTTACTGAGTAGTAAGGTGCGCTAGGCGCACCCTACAATTATAGCTATTTACACGCTAACAGGAGATTGTTTGCGGCTGAATGTTGCTAAGATGCGATCGCACATTTGCGACGGAGTTAATCCTAAACTTGCAAATGATTGCTCTGGCGTAGCATGATCTACTAATGTATCCGGTACGCCCAGTCGCATCAGTGGCACCAGGATATTATTGTCGAGCAAAGATTCAGCTACTGCTGAACCGAATCCGCCCATCAAACAGCCTTCTTCTAAAGTGACAACTCGCCCGATTCGCTGTGCTAAAGGCAAGATTAATTCGGTGTCCAAAGGCTTGACAAAACGCGCATTGATGACAGTGGCTTCAATGCCGTGCTCGCTCAGCATCTCGGCAGTTTGCATTGCCGGATAAACCATTGAACCGTAACCCAAGATCAGCACATCGTCCCCGTTGCGGAGAATTTCTGCTTTGCCGATCGGCAATTCTTCCCAACCTTCCTCCATCAAAGGCACGCCGTAACCGTTGCCGCGCGGGTAACGCATCGTGATCGGGCCGCTCGTGTGATTGATTCCCGTGACTACCATCCGCTGCAATTCTGCCTCATCTTTTGGTGCCATAACTACCATATTTGGCAGGCACCGCAAGAAGGCAATGTCGTACATTCCTTGGTGAGTTGGGCCGTCAGCACCGACAATGCCGGCGCGATCCAAACAGAAGAAAACTGGCAAATTTTGGATGCAAACATCGTGAATTATTTGGTCATAGCCTCGCTGCACAAAAGTCGAGTAAATTGCCACAACCGGGCGCATTCCTTCGCAGGCTAAACCAGCGGATAAAGTCACGGCGTGCTGTTCGGCAATCCCGACATCAATGTACTGTTTAGGCAGTTTTTCATGAAGTTTATCCAGACCGGTTCCGGTTGCCATTGCAGCGGTAATGCCGACAATTTTGGGATTATCTTCTGCGAGCTTGACTAAGGCGTGGGCAAAGACTTTCGAGTAAGCTGGAGGCTTGGGTTTAGTGGAGGGAATGCCTTTGCCTGTGGCTAAGTTAAAGGGATTTTGGGCGTGATATCCTACTTGGTCTTTTTCGGCGATCGCATATCCTTTGCCTTTCACCGTCACGACATGAACCAACACCGGCCCTTGAATAGTATGAGCTTGTTTGAAAGTGGCAATTAACTCTTCCAAATTGTGTCCATCTACCGGGCCCATGTAAGTAAAGCCTAATTCTTCAATTACTGCTCCAACTTTCGAGACGGCCAAGCGTTTCATCCCTTCTTTGAGGCGTTCCATTTCTGGAGTAAAAGTTTCGCCCACAAAGGGAATGTGTTTGAATTGTTCCTCTAAGTTATCTTTGAGAAACTGCACCGGTGGCGACAATCGCATCTTGTTCAAATAGCGGGTAATTGCGCCGACGTTGGGCGAGATTGACATCTCGTTGTCGTTGAGCACAACTAACAAATTGGTTTTCGGCATATGGCCCGCGTGGTTAATCGCTTCGAGTGCCATGCCGCCAGTCAATGCGCCGTCGCCGATGACTGCTACAGTTTTAAAGTTTTCCCCCTTGAGGTCGCGCGCCATTGCCATTCCTAACGCAGCGGAAATGCTTGTGGAAGCGTGGCCTGCGCCGAAGTGGTCAAATTTGCTCTCGCAGCGCTTGAGATAGCCTGCAACGCCGTCTTTTTGGCGTAGGGTGTGAAATTGGTTGTAGCGGCCGGTTATCAATTTGTGAGGATAAGCTTGGTGGCCGACATCCCAAGTAACTTTGTCGCGATCGAGGTCGAGTGTTTGGTAGAGTGCTAAGGTCAGTTCGACTACACCCAATCCTGGGCCGAGGTGGCCGCCGCTAGCGGCTACAGTTTCTAAATGCTTTTCTCGAATTTGTCGGGCAATTTGTTCGAGTTGATGAATCGAGAGGCCGTGTAATTGGTTTGGGTGAGTCAGTTCGCTGAGATGCATATTTTAAAATCTTGCTCCTGTGAATCAGGACGAATCCTTAACAGATATAGGTTGTGCCTGCGAGGTTGGGTACGCGCAAACGTTAGAATAGTTTAACGGTTATTTGAGAAAAACTGTTAGGCGTAACAATTTTGTTATTTCGGGTCTGGTAATTATAGTTAATAAATTGTGCACCGTCAATCGATTTTAGATTTTCGATTTTAGATTTTCGATTGACCCCACGGATAAATGCGGGGGCTTGAGGATTTTAGATTTTCGATTTTGGATTGATTCCACGGATAAATCACGTGGCGGGTACCACCTTTGAAATTCGTGGTCAATATAAAAAAGCTTATGTTGTTAGTTCCTAATCGCTAATTGTTAGCTGCAGGGAGATTCTTAAGCATTTTTAACTACTTTTTGTAGTGATGGCTGACTTTTTAGCCATTTTGTTTCTGCAAGCGGACTATGATACAAAATCATTAACTATGATGGGAGCATCTCATATTTGTAAAAACACTTCTTCTGGCTCCTTCCTTCTGCCTCAAAACTTTAATTTCTAGCTTGGCTGCTTTCATTGAGATGCTCCCACTGTGATTTATATAAAATAGCTTATGTCAAGTCATTGGTAACAAGTTAGAAATGAGTAGATTTTGTCAATACCTCTAAGTGTAGAAATTATTAACTAATAATGATAATCAAAAAAGAGGAAAGGTTGGACTAGCCCAACTAAGGCGATTATCATTATTAGGAATGAGAATTAAATAACTTACAATGCGTGATGGTTCTTGTGGGATGGGCTCTTATAGCCCGTCCAGAAAGGGCGGGCTATAAGAGCCCACCCCACTTTCAAGAGTGTAAATTATTTAATTCGCGATCCTTAGTTAATTGTCAAATAGTTTTCACACGCCCACGAGAAAATTATGTAATACCAAATCCGGGTTAATTACCTCTAATTTATGACGAATTAATTCAATCTCCCTTACTCCGCTGATGGCAAAGGAGTTTCAGCTTCTTCGGGGGGCGGAATTTCCGCAGGAGTCGATTCGGGCGACGGCGAGGGACTCTCGCTATCGGGCAGCGGAATTTCCGCAGGACTCGATTCGGGCGACGGCGAGGGACTCTCGCTATCGGGCGAGGGAATTTCCGAAGGACTTGGGGCGGGAGTTTCCGGCGGTGGGGGAACTTGTGCGGGCTCTGGCTGGGGGCTTTGGAGGCTTTGCACCCACAAACCTAAACCACCGCCGGCTAATATCAGCCCCAACACCCCCAGTAGGGGCAGCGGAAGCTTGGATCGCCGTTTTTGAACGGGTTCCGGGGCGGGGGAAGTTTCGGGGTACAACAACTGTTTGGACGATTCTGAAAGCGGAGATTCTGGAATCCTCCCGGACTTCTGGAGGGATGCCGCGAGGGAAGGCGGCAGCGACACCGAGGCTGCTGACACCGAGGCTGACGCCGGCGCTGACGCCACCGCCGGATCAAACAGTACCAATCTCTCCGGCGACATCCGACAGTGAGTCGCCACCACGGAGGTGTTGTCATAACCGTTTTTCTCGTTGGCGAGACGAATCCAAGACTGAACTGCGGCTTCCAAAGACATTTTGCCCTCAAGCACCTCGGGGCCATAATTCTCCCAAGATTTCTCTACCCAGTCGTTGTCGCTCAAACCGTCGGAACACAGCAGCAGTAAGCCTTCTTCTTCGACAATAAATCGCTGAATCGTCGGGCGCAGGAAATCGGCATCCCGCGTCCCCAAAGCTTGAGTCAGGGCTCCTGCATCCGATCGCAGTTGAGTCTCCCAGTACAAACAATGTCCTAGCTGGACTTCCCTTGAGGCTACGTCGTCGTCCACAGTCAGCCGGTGACAGTAATTTTTGCCAATCCAATAAGCGCGGCTGTCTCCAACATTGACTAAATAAAGTTCGTGGCTGTTATTCGAGGGCAAATCCTCGGAAATTTTCACTTTTTGAGGCAACTGGAGGGCCATCACCAAAGTCGTCCCCATCCGTTGCCGCAACTCTTTTCCCTGCTCATTATTTTGAGCGGAAATCACATTATTCACAACTCGGACTATTTCTTCGAGTTGCTTGATGACCATTGTTGGGGTCATCAATTCTTCTTGTTGAGCAATTTCTGCGAGCAAATTTTGGATTAAAGCTTTCAGGGACTGCACGGCTAATTGACTGGCAACTTCTCCTCCTTCGTGGCCTCCAACCCCGTCGCAAACCATTGTCAAGTAAGGAATTAGTTTCTCGCCCCCTGAAGTTTTGCTAAATTGAAAATCAGCAGCAACCGGATAGCAACTGTCTTCATTTTGGGAGCGCTGCGGCCCGGTATCAGTCATGCCGACTACTTCTAAGTGCAGAGGCAATTGAGCGGCTTGTTCTAATAGTAAATCGTTTAGTTCCAGGGCGATCGCGTCGAAATTCATGCTGCTGCGGCGCATAAACTGACAAATCTCTCCGAGTTTCGCCTGCACCTCGGGTTGCGCTGATTCCACCAAACCTGACCACACATCTCCCAAATCCCGCAGCGTTGGTACAAAATTGCCCCGGTGCAGTTCCAGCAGGCGTACCCGCCAACCTTCCACCCGCAAATTTTCCGGTACCAGCAAACTCGAAGCGACTCCCTGTTCCGATAGCGGCGTCCAAAGTTGGAGCATTTGCCACAGCCAGTAAACTTGGCGCGCGCCGGTTGTCCCCGACCAAGATTCTAAAATAGAAGGATACAGGCGACCGAAATTATTGATGGGCACATTTTCCAACAACAGCACCTCTGTCGCTTCCGGTGCTTCCCCTAGGGAACAATAACCGTATACTTCCGGCGTATGCAGCCGTTGGGGATACAAATGCAGGTAAGGCATAATCGTATCTGGCAGTTGTTCCGGGACGCTGGGAGGCAAAGCTGGACGGCTGTCGAGCCAGATTTGGGGTGCAATGACAAAGTATCGATCGGCTATTACCTTACCCGTCGGCACTTCCTCGGCTGCTTGTCCCACCACCCACACATAGCGATAAATTAAATCCGTTTCGCACGCTGCACAGTGCTGGCGGCCAAAGGTATTGCGGGGATCGGGACAGCTAAGATTCGGGCAATAAATGGGTTCGGAGAAACTGCTGATCATATCGAAATAGTTTGTGTAAAAAGATTCTGAAGATATATGATTCGCCAGCCCAAATTCATGAGCTTGAGAATAAACTGATTTTAGCCCCTATCAATTTCTTAACTGCCTTTGGGCCCCTAGAAATTGTAGTTTCTGCCAGTCTGCACCGGCTTAAATTGTAATTTAAGTTACTAAACTCAGACTTGGAGTACGATGGAAGCCTCAACCTGGTACCTCTGCGCGAAAAATCGCTCTGAGGGGCTGCAAGTCGCAAACCCTTGCATAGTCAGTTGTTGGCAATTCTTAAATCTTAAATTTCCAATCTAAGATCTAAATAGTATCACCTATTCTTTTTATGATCTTGACTCCTACGCTCCTTTGGCTGATAGCTGGGTCTTTGCTCTGTTTGGCAGAGCTATTTCTCCCGACTGCTTTTGTCGCTTTTATGATGGGACTGAGCGCCTTCGCCGTAGCTGGATGCTCTCTAGTTCTACCTTACGTTAATTTACAAATTTTCCTGTGGATGGTATTTTCGACAGTTTTTGTGCTGCTGTCTCGGCGGTTGATACCAAAAGGCACCGCAAGGGCGATCGCAGATTCTCAGGAAGCAAAAACTTTAACAGAAATTCCCCCCGGAGAAGCCGGCCGAGTCATTTATGAGGGGAATTCTTGGCAAGCTCGCTGCGAAGACACGAAGGCCACTATCCCCCCCAACCAAAACGTAATTGTCGTGGGACGAAAAGGCACTACTCTGATAGTTTTGCCAGAAAATCTCTTGCATTCTTAAACAAAATGTGGAATTGGGAATTGGAAATTGGTAGTTGGGCATTGGGCATTGGGCATTGGGCATTGGGCATTGGGCATTGGCAATAACCAATAACCAATAACCAATAACCAACAGTTAACAATCAACAATTATTAGGAGTCTGTTGTGGAACAATTTTTTTTACTTGTATTTTTAGCACTTGGCGGCTCAGCTTTCGCAGGTTCCGTCAAGATTATCAATCAGGGAAATGAAGCGCTGGTGGAAACTTTAGGTAAATACAGCGGCAGGAGACTCGAACCCGGTTTGAATTTTGTCAAGCCGTTTCTCGATCGCGTCGTGTACGAGCAAACAATTCGGGAAAAAGTCTTAGATGTTCCCCCGCAAGCTTGTATTACCCGCGACAACGTTTCCATCACCGTTGATGCTGTGGTTTACTGGCGCATTGTAGACTTGGAAAAAGCTTGTTACAAAGTAGAAAATCTCCAGTCAGCAATGGTAAATATGGTGCTGACTCAAATTCGCGCCGAAATGGGTCAACTGGATCTCGAACAAACCTTTACTGCTCGTTCTCAAATTAATGAAATCTTGCTCAGAGATTTAGATCTGGTTACAGATCCTTGGGGAGTGAAAGTGACGCGGGTAGAATTGCGCGATATTGTCCCTTCTAAAACTGTACAGGAATCGATGGAATTGCAGATGGCAGCCGATCGACGCAAGCGGGCGCTAATTCTGACATCCGAGGGCGAACGCGAGTCAGCAGTTAACAGCGCCAAAGGTAAAGCAGAAGCGCAAGTTCTGGATGCAGAAGCGCGCCAAAAAGCGACTATTTTGGAAGCGGAAGCTCAACAAAAGGCGATCGTCCTGAAAGCTCAAGCAGAACGCCAAAGTCAGGTTTTGAAAGCTCAAGCTACTTCTGAGGCCTTGCAAATAATCGCCAAAACTCTGCAAAATGACCCCACCGCCAGGGAAGCTTTACAATTTTTGTTAGCTCAAAACTATCTGGATATGGGTCTAAAAATTGGCACCAGCGACAGCAGCAAGGTGATGTTTATGGATCCGCGCAGCATTCCCGCTACACTCGAAGGAATGCGATCGATCGTTGGGGAGGGTAATAATAATGAGGTGAAAAAGTAGGGGAACATCTCATATTTGTAAAAACACTTCTTCTGACTCTTTCCTCCTGCCTCAAAACTCCAATTTCTAGCGGAGGGCTGCTTTCATTGAGATGCTCCCAAAAGTAGGGGAGCATCTCATATTTGTAAAAACACTTCTTCTGGCTCCTTCCTTCTGAATCTTTCCTCCTGCCTCGCAGCAAGAGAGCCTCCTGCTTCAAAACTCCAATTTATAGCTTGGCTGCTTTCATTGAGATGCTCCCCTTGGTATTTGGTATCTATTTAAACATCGATATTCAGGCAACTTCTCTTCGCCGTTAACCTAATAACTCGACACAGTTAAAACGATCGCCTCCCTATCTCCCAACACCAAACCATACTCCAAACCCTCAACAACCGCCTGATAAGAAGCATCCAAAATATTACCAGAAACCCCCACAGTCGTCCAGCGGTCTTGACCGTTACTAAACTCAACCAACACGCGAGTTTTAGCAGAAGTTCCCGCACATCCGTCCAGAATTCGCACCTTATAATCGGTTAAATTAAAATCATTAATTGCCGGATAAAAATTCCGCAACGCCTTCCGCAAAGCCGCATCAAGTGCCGAAACAGGCCCGTTTCCTTCCGCGCATTCCAAAATATCTTGACCGTTAACAGTCACTTTCACCGTTGCTAAAGAATTAACTGTTTCCTCCCTACCTTTATCGCAGTGAACTTGAAAACCTTTGATTTCAAATAAACGCTTGCGCTTTCCCAACGCCTCCCGCATTAACAATTCAAAAGACGCCTCAGCACCCTCAAATTGATATCCCTGGCTTTCCAAATCTTTCAATTTTTCCAGAATTTGGCGACAAGCAGGATTTTTGCGATCGAGATCCATGCCAAAAGTGCGCGCCTTCGCCAAAACATTGCTCAAACCCGCTTGATCCGAAATCACAATTCGCCGCCTGTTGCCAATTTTTTCCGGTTCCAAGTGTTCGTAAGTTAACGGATTTTTCTCAACAGCCGATACATGAATTCCGCCTTTGTGAGCAAAAGCCGAAAGGCCGACAAAAGGAGCATGATCATCGGGAGCAAGATTGACAATTTCACTAATCGAGCGGCTTACTTGAGTTAATCTAACTAATTGCTCGTCTTCAATGCAATTATGACCCAACTTTAGCTGAAAATTAGGAATCAAAGAACATAAATCGGCATTGCCGCAGCGTTCGCCGTAACCGTTTATAGTTCCCTGTACCATCCTCACTCCTTCCCGCACAGCAGCCAAAGCATTAGCAACGGCAACTCCAGAGTCGTTATGAGTGTGAATTCCTAATTGTAAAGATTTTTGGCGATTAGTTCCTAAAGCTTCTAAAACATCGCCAACAACCTGACTGACTTCGTGAGGCAAAGTACCGCCGTTAGTATCGCAAAGCACCAGCCATTCTGCACCAGCATCGGCGGCTACTTCTAAAGTTTTAATAGCATAATCTCGATTGTGTTTGTAGCCGTCAAACCAGTGTTCGGCATCGTAAATAACGCGCCTTCCCTGACTCCGCAAATATTCAATTGTATCTCGAATCATCGCCAGATTTTCGTCTAGCGTGGTTTTCAAACTTTCAATAACGTGCAAATCCCACGACTTGCCAAACAGCGTCACCCAGCGAGTACCGGCGGACAAAATAGCCTGCAACATTTCATCATTAGCTGCCGTAGTTCCCGGCCGCCTAGTAGAACAAAAAGCTACAACTTCTGCTTGAGTTAGGGGCTGTTCTTTGAGTCGCCAAAAAAATTGTACGTCTTTAGGATTTGCCCCTGGCCAGCCGCCTTCAATAAAGGGAATTCCTAAACTGTCTAACTGTCGAGCAATTCGCAGTTTGTCTTCGAGAGATAAGGAGAGTCCCTCGCACTGAGCACCGTCTCGCAGCGTGGTATCGTAGATCCAGAGCCGATTTGTCATGGGAAATTGCGATCGAGAAATTGGTAATATATCACTTACCATATTAGATGAATTTATTTGAATTTAATGCGATAATATATAGGAAAATTAACATAAATCTAATTGGGGTAAATTGCTGTGGTCAAGGTACAAGCGCAAGGAAAAACATTTGAGTGCGATCGCGGAGCCAATCTCCGTGAAGTTTTGCTCAAAAACGGCATCGATCTCTACAACGGCAACGCCAAAGTCATTAACTGCCACGGCCTCGGCACTTGCGGCACCTGCGCCGTCACTGTCGAGGGTGAAGTTTCCGAACCCCAGTGGCGCGAAAAAGCCCGACTTTCGGTTCCTCCCCATTCTCCCGCCTCCAACCGCCGTTTGTCATGCCAAACCAAGGTTTTAGGCGATATTAAGGTGACAAAATATGACGGTTTTTGGGGTCAAGGTTCTGAAACTGTCTGGAAACCCCAAGCATAGATTTTTTGTTAAGGAAGGCAGATAGGACGATCGCCTTGCCAGATAATCTGTAAGACTTGTGCAAGAATTCTAACTGTAAGGTGCACACGGGGCACCTTACCATAAAGAAATCCGAGAGGTCAATCGATTTTAGATTTGAGATTTTAGATTGAAGCATTGAAGCATTGACCCCACGGATAAATTCGGGGGGCAAGTTTCATCGGATACACGTTTTTTTTTATTTCTCCACGGATGAATCCGGGGGCTTGTATCCTAGATGCTTGCGGTCAAAAAACCCAGAAAGTTCATATAAAAGTTAATGAATTCATCTAAAGATATTCTGATTATTGGCGGCGGAATAATTGGCCTTTCGCTAGCAGTAGAACTAAAATTGCGAGGGGCATCTGTCGCAGTTCTCACCGCCGATTCTAAACAACCGACGGCCCGGGCTGCCGCTGGAATGCTTGCCCCGCAAGCTGAACGAATTCCCCCCAGTCCGATGCTCGATTTGTGCTTGCAAAGCCGCGCACTGTATCCTGCCTGGGTGGAACAGCTAGAAGATATTACCGGATTGAAAACGGGATATTGGCGATCGGGAATTCTCGCACCAGTTTGTCAAAATGAGCCTCAAGAAAAGCCACTTTTGTCAAACCTTAATTATCAATGGTTGGACAGAGATACTGTTCGCCAGCACCAGTTGGGATTAGGTCAAGAAGTAATTGGCGGTTGGTGGTATCCTGACGACGCTCAAGTTGACAACCGCGCTTTATTTCGGACGCTTCAGACCGCAACTAAAGAATTGCAGATTGAGATTATTCAAGGCAATGCAGGGGAAATTATTCGGCAGGGAAACCGAGTTGTTGGCATTGAAACAACAGCAGGAAAATTGCAAGCAGACCGTTATGTTTTGGCGGCGGGTGCTTGGTCTGAGCAATTATTGAATGTTCCTGTTTTTCCCAGAAAGGGACAAATGCTGTCAGTATGTGTACCAGAAGATAGGGGAGTTATCCAGCCGCTGCAAACCGTTCTATTCGGGACTGGCATTTATATTGTGCCTCGTCAAGATGGCAGAATTATTATTGGCGCAACTAGCGAAAATGTGGATTTCACGCCGGGAAATACGCCTGCAGGAATCCAAACTTTGCTAGCAGGAGCGATTAAGTTATATCCCGAATTACAAAATTATCCGATACTGGAGTTTTGGTGGGGATTTCGGCCAGCTACTCCTGATGAGTTGCCGATTTTGGGTGCTAGTGCTTGGGAGAATTTGACATGGGCTACGGGGCATTACCGCAATGGCATTTTGTTGGCTCCGGTGACGGCTAAATTGTTGGCTGATTTGATGTGGAATCAGAAATCTGATCCGTTATTGCCTGCTTTTCATTATTCGAGGTTTCGAGCTTCAGCAGTTACTTGAACCGCTATACGTAGGGTGCAGCGTACCTTTCGACTGTAAGTAGCGCATCCAAGCATTTTTTGGTAAGTCTTGAATTAGTTCACATCCTGTTTTTTGGGTTGGTTTAATTCCCTGCATTTAGCGGCAGCCAAATCGTAAGCATTTTGGTAATCGCTACCGCCTAACATCAAATCGCCGTAATATTCATAAGGTTGATTGCCATAAATCGGCAGCGGGTCGTCTTCAGGATAATCTTCTTTTGATTCTTCTAGGATTGCTTTGAGTTTCTTGACACTGAAGCGCTGGACTGGGAAATAATGAATGTCTTGAGCGATGAAACCGAGATGGGGAAAAGTTGGGTCAACAATTCGCTCGTCGAGTTCAATCCAGCTATACTCGATGGGTTTATATGGCACTCCCGGCACGGCTAAAAAGCCTTGAACATAAATCGCGCCCTCGGTGGCTAATGCTGCTTTACAGGCGTTGTCAAAGCAGTTTTTACGGTTGCTTTTGATGCGAGTCGCCATTTCAATAGAAAGCGTCTCATCTAATAGTTCGGTCATAACCCATTTCTAGTCGCGTGTGCGATTAGATTGTAGCAAATCCGAGCTATCTCCGAGCACAAAAAACGCAGGCAATTGCGATCGTCCTTCAAATTCTTTTCTCAAGGAGTTGATCCAAAATCCTCTGCGGTTATGGATGTTGTGTCAGCTTTGGTTTCCGGGGGGGGCGGTTTGTCGATCGCCCCTATAGCCCGCCAATCAAAAGTTTTCGCCAGTAGCCCAACTTTTGAACCTGCGATCGAGTTGGGGGTAGAGCCCGCAACGGTAAAGTGTGCCACAGACGATGCAAGCAAAAATAGCGGCATACATCATCGAAGGTCGATCGTGCAACCAACCAATCATATTAATGCCTTCCGGTGCAGCAATTTGTTTGGCTGCTAACAGGCTTCACAGTTTTTTCTGTAAACAAACCAGAGTTGTGATAACCTCATAAATGTGCAAAAATCGGTTCCCACAAAAAAAACCTTTGGAAGAAACGGGGAAAGTCCGGGGTAAATCCGCCGCTGTCCCGCGGGTGCATCTCACTTTTGCGAATGTGTCAAAAAAGAGTTAAAATGAAAAAGCTAGTAAAATCGTCAAATAAAG